>NZ_POYH01000049.1:0-36974 GCF_002899995.1 Acinetobacter sp. AKBS16
GTCTAACTTATGGGGTGCAGTTCAGAACGGGAGGGGGACACCTTCGGGTGTGCTGGATTCTTTGGCTCCAGTCTGCTAACCCTCTTTCGTTTCGCCACCATTATTTAGCAGTAATGTGGTGAAACTTCTTTATAGCCAAAGGAGTTCGCTATGCGTACTAATTCTTCTCATTTATTGGTTTTTGCCAAAGTCTTTCTGTCTATACCACTTAAACAGTCTATAAAGCGGTTGAATCGACTCTAGGTTTTTAAACCTAAACATCGTTACGACTCAAAAATCATAGCAACAATAAACCCGAGATAGGCGAGCACATCTTTATTGTGCGGCTTTTGCATGTCTGTTTTTAGCGCTCAATTTAAGAGTGACGGCATTTCTATCTCTTTTATATACAACAAAAAATTATTTTAAGCGGTATAACTATGCCAAATTTAGAAACATCTTCCAAAAAACTAAACATTATTCATACAGCTATCCGTTTATTTACAACTCGTGGTTTTCATACAACGGGTGTAAACCTTATAGTTAAAGAATCTAAAATTCCAAAAGCTACGCTTTACAACTACTTTTACTCAAAAGAACGCTTGATTGAAAAGTGTATCGCCTTTCAAACAAGCCTGCTTAAAGAAGAAGTGCTATCCATTATTTATTCAAACCGTTATTACAACACAACCGATAAACTCAAAGAAATTATTATTTTACACGTCAATTTTAATAGCCTGTACCACTTACTACTTAAAGCTTTCTTTGAAACTAAAGGAGTTTATCCTCAAGCTTACCGTATGGCGATAGAATATAGAAAATGGTTGCTTCGAGAAATTTTTGATCTAATTTTTAGTTTAGAAACCCGTGCATTAAAACCCGATGCTGACATGGTTTTAAATCTAATAGATGGTTTGATGTCCCAATTTTTAAGTTCAAATAGTTTGGAGGAACGAGATATGGTTGTAGAGATGTTTTTTAGACCTACCTCTTTAAGATTAAAGAACCTTTAGATTATAGGATATTTGATTGATGTGGCTACTTTTGAGTTTGTTGATCAAGAACATCATATGATGAGTTAGAAACATCTCCATAATTTGTTATAGGAGCAACAATTGTGAATAAGTAAAAATAGAGCAAAATATTATCTCTTAACAATCATTCATTGTGATTTAGAACAAATATTTAATTAATACAAAAAATATGTTCCATGTGTACATTTTTATGGTATTTTAAGACAAGATTCACGTTGTTCAGGCATAATGTGATATCTATTGCATGTATTATGCACAGCTCAATGCAAAATGCTTTGAGCTTTTTTATTTTATAGTTTTGTAGGGCTTAATTTATTAATATTTATAGGTCTAATATTTCTATTACCTCAAGTTTATAAATAATTTTATTACATTGATTTTAAGTAATTTTTTAGTGTTTTTTGAGAATTTTTTTGCAATTGATTTAACTAGTGGAACCTTTTAATCACTAAACAGATCTAAAGCTAATTTTTTAAAAAAAATATTAAATTTATTTTATTGTACAGTTGTGCCTTTTATGGGGCCGATATCTTTCAAGTTTAGTAAAAAAACAAAGTAACCTTTTGTAATAATTAAAAATTATAAATTTATCAAATCCTGAAGTGTAAATAGAAGAAATTTTACGACACGAATAATATTTTTATTAAATATTATGTGCATATTGCACATATTTAAATGTGATGATAATTTGATCACACTAATAGAAAAATTGTTGCTGCAGTTATAACTGTCGCATCTCTAGCAGTTAGCTTGAGCACAAAAATATTTCCAATCAACGTATGCTAAAAAGGAAATTAAAATGAATAAGATATATCGGTTAATTTGGAATGATGTTCTAGGTATTTGGGTTACTGCTTCAGAACTCTCTAAGGCCAGAGGGAAGCGTAGTTCAGGTAATAATATTAAAAATAAAAATATTGGTAATTCATCTAGTAAAGTTAAATATAATCAATATATTAACATTTGGGTGGGTGGTATCTTTTTAAGTGCTTTAATATCAACTGGTGTGTTCGCAGCAGGTAGCGCAGATATAGGAACACCAATAGTAACTGCGGCTATTGGACCGAGCAATAATTGTGTGAGTCAAGCGGCAACCAATCTTACTAGTGTCGTTCCATGGACATGTCTTGGCCAAACAGCAACTGGCGGTTTTACTCTCATTAACGGCGTGCAAGCCAACGCACAAAATGTAGGTCAGGCTAATTTAGATGCAAGAGCTTCTGGACAAGAAGCAATTGCAATTGGTTTTATTGATACAACTGCTTCGGGTACTAATAGTGTGGCAATTGGAGAAACTGCTAATGCGTTAGGTAAAAACTCAGTTGCTATTGGTAAAAATATTATCGCAGATAACTCTAATATAAATGAAGACCTATCTAATAATGTAGCGATTGGATCTAACAGTATAGCTAGTACAAAAGGTAGTCAATATACTGTAGGTTCTGGAGGTGCTGTAGCTATTGGTTATGGTGAGGATGCTAATGGTGTCGGGGCTGTAGCGATAGGTTCATCAAATACAGCTGAAGGTGATGGGGCAGTTGCAGTAGGTCGAATAAATAATGCAATTGGAGATGGAACTATTGCGCTAGGAGACAGTAGTATTGCAAATGGAGATCGGGCAGTCGCAGTAGGTTCTGTTGCCCATGCTATTGGGACTGCTGCTGTGGCTGTTGGTGATAGCTCTAGGGCAGATGGATGGAGTGCAATCAGTATTGGTCGTGTTGCAAATGCCGATGCCGATTTCTCAATAGCTATGGGTGATTTTGCTCAAGCATTATCTTATAGTGCGTTAGCTTTGGGGCGTAACAGTTATATTGATGCTAATTCTAATGAATCAATTGCTCAAGGTTATGGAAGTTCAGTGACAACAGCACGAAATGCTGTAGCAATTGGAAGTGATGCAACCGTAAGTAATCGTAATAGTGGTATTGCTATTGGTGATAATGCACAAGTAATTGTGGGAAGTCACATTAATGATGTGAATGGCCTACCTGGTTCTATAGCAATAGGTCTAAATGCTCGTTCAGTAGGTGGTAGCGAAGTTATTATTGGATCTTATGCCGCTCAGAATGCGCAACGCTATGATGACGGTGCTAAAAATACCTATGGTTCAGATAGTGTTATGTTAGGCAATCAAGCTGGGCGTAATTCTCAATATCTATATGCGACATTTATTGGTGATCAAGCAGGTCAAAATAGCATTGGTCAACACAATAGTTATGTAGGGCAAAATGCAGCAAGATACCGAACTGGGAGCTATAATACCGCTCTAGGTAGTAATGCATTAACAGGAATTAGTAATACTACAAACTCTACTGGTAATTCTAATACGGCTATCGGTACGGCTTCAGGTGTCTCTCTAGAAGGAGATGGCAATACATTGACAGGTGTATATACAGGTCAACGCATTATTGGAAATAATAATTCGGCATTCGGAAATAATGCTGGTGCAAATATAAAAGGAAATGAGAATATTGCTATAGGGTATGCTTCGGGTGGTAGTGTTCAAGGAAATCAGAATATTGCTATAGGGTACCTTTCTGGGGTTTCTTCTCAAGGCAATAACAATGTTCTTTTAGGCTCAAATTCTAATATAGGTGTAAATACTAATAATGTTGTAAGTATTGGAACAAATACACGAGCTACTAAAGAGAATTCAATTGCTTTAGGTACAAATGCAAATACTTATACTGATGCGACACAAGAGTCAGAGGCAAATTTAAATGGTTTGACCTATGGTAATTTTGCCGGACAAGTTACAAATACAGGGATGCAATTGTCAGTTGGTTCAGCGGGAGCAGAACGTCAAATTAAAAATGTAGGATCTGGTTCTATTTCCGAGACTAGTACAGATGCTATCAATGGTAGTCAGTTATATGCAACGAATAATATATTAGGTAATGTTGCTAATAGCACAATAGATATTTTAGGAGGTGATGCTAGTTTAAATAGTAATGGCACACTTTCAATGAGTAACATTGGTGGTACTGGACAAAATACAATTGATTCAGCAATAGCAGCATCAAGAACGGAGGTTGCAGCGGGAACGAATGTTGCCGATGTAGTTAAAACTACAGGCAGCAATGGACAGGATATTTATACGGTAAATGCCAAAGGTAGCACTGCGTCAGCAGGATCAAGTGCAGTTACGGTAACGGCAGGTAGTCCTGATGCCAACAATGTTACGGACTATGCGGTTGATTTAAGCCAGTCTACCAAAGACAGTCTGGTGAAGGCAGATACAGCCTTACAAAGTGTGGTGACACAGATTGACGGAGTCGATGTGAAGACAGTCAATAAGGATGACAACAAAGTTAACTTTGTGACTGGAGACAATGTTGAGTTAACAGCGAATGCGGATGGCAGTATCACGGTTGGTACGGCAGCAGACGTGACATTCAATACAGTGAACACGACGAACCTGACTGCGACAGGAGAAACCAAGTTAGGTGATAGCTTCACAATAACGGTGGAAGTTACTACACAGGCCCAATTACCGAAGGCAATCACATTACCAATAAAACCTATGTAGATCAGGCAACGGCAGCGTCAAGAACAGAGGTTGCAGCGGGCACCAATGTTGCCGATGTAGTTAAAACTACAGGCAGCAATGGACAGGATATTTATACGGTAAATGCCAAAGGTAGCACTGCGTCAGCAGGATCAAGTGCAGTTACGGTAACGGCAGGTACAGCTGATGCCAACAATGTTACGGACTATGCAGTTGATTTGAGTCAAAGTACCAAAGACAGTCTGGTTAAGGCAGATACAGCCTTGCAAAGTGTGGTGACGCAGATTGACGGAGTTGATGTTAAGACAGTCAATAAAGATGACAACAAGGTTAACTTTGTGACAGGAGACAATGTTGAGTTAACAGCGAATGCGGATGGCAGTATCACGGTGGGTACGGCAGCAGATGTGACATTCAATACAGTGAACACGACCAACCTGACTGCGACAGGAGAAACCAAGCTAGGCGATAGCTTCACGGTGAGTAATGGAGGCAGTTACTACACAGGTCCAATTACTGAAGGAAACCATATTACCAATAAAACCTATGTAGATCAGGCAACAGCAGCATCAAGAACGGAGGTTGAACAAGGGAAAAATATTACTGTTACTTCAAGCACTGGTATGGATGGACAAAATATATACACTGTTGCTACAGCAGATGAGGTTGATTTTAATAAGGTCACAGTTGGTGGTACCACAATTTCAACGGATAGTATTGTTATCGCTAATGGCCCAAGCTTAACGAAAGATGGTATTAGTGCTGGTGATAAAAAAGTGACTGAAGTTGCAGATGGTCTTATCAGTGCAGATTCTAAAGAGGCCATCAATGGTAGTCAGCTTTTTAGCTTAAGTAATAACTTGACTCAACTGTTTGGTGGTAATGCTTTTTATGCTAATAACCAGATTAACTGGAGCAATATCGGTGGTACTGGTCAAAATACCATTGATGATGCAATTAAATATATAAATAATCAAGCTGCAAGTGCAAATCAAGGTTGGAATGTAAGTACTGATTCAGGTTTGAATGCGACAAGCACAGTAAAACCGGGTCAAACTGTAAATATTAATGGTGACTCTGATAATGGTGTACTAGTAACGAATTCTGGTAATGACATTAAAGTGGGCTTAGCTGATCAAATTAAAATTGGCGCAGGAGATAATGCAGTATCAATTGATGGTAATTCTGGAACAATTCAAGCTGGAGATGTTTTGATTGATGGATCAAAAGGCAATATCTCTGCTGGAAAAGTTACTGTTAATGGTGAGGCTGGTACAGTTAATGGATTAACAAATACGGCTTGGAATCCTAACAATATTGTTTCAGGACAAGCTGCTACTGAAGATCAACTACAACAGGTTGCTCAAAATGCAACTGCGGCTGCGACAGCGGCTAAAACAACAGTATCGGCTGGTGAGAATATTACGGTTTCAAGTAGTAAAAATGCCGATGGTAGTACGAACTATCAAGTGGCAACCAGTAAAGATGTGAAGTTTGATACTGTTACTTCTGGTTCGATTACTACAGATAAAGTTTCTGTAGGAAATATCACAATTGATCAAACAGGTATAAATGCTGGTGCAAGTAAAGTTACAAATGTAGCGGACGGCACAATTAACTCTACATCGAAAGATGCGATTAATGGATCTCAGTTACATGCGAGCAACACCAATATTTATAACTACTTAGGTGGTGGTGCCAATTATGAAACCAATACAGGCCCTACTTATAATGTGGGTGGAGGCTCTTACAATAATGTTGGAGATGCACTGAATTCTTTAGATCAACAAGTCACTAATGTAAGTAATCAATTAGAACAAGCATTCTATACAACGAATAAACGTATCGATGATTTAGAAGATCATGCCAATGGAGGTATTGCTCAAGCAATGGCAACCGCGGGATTACCACAAGCTTACATTCCAGGTAAAAGTATGATGGCAATCAGCGGTGGTACGTACCGAGGTGAATCTGGTTATGCAATAGGTATGTCATCGATTTCAGATAATGGAAAATGGGTCTTTAAAATGTCTGGAAGTGGTAATTCCCGTGGTGATTTTGGAGGAACTGTAGGCGCAGGTATCCAATGGTAAGCCTTTAGTGATTATTAGGCACATTGAATATTTCAGTGTGTCTAATATAAAGACTACTTAAAATTAAATTATCGAATACAAAATTTATACGGGAATTCAGATATGAAAAATTTATTTATCATGTGTTTAGCAGTGGGAATTTTTAGTGGGTGTTCAACTGGTACGTTAATTACAAAAGAGGGTATGACTGACAATCCTAAATGGCATAAAACTAATGATGTTATTTTTAATAAGGAGTTAGGAACATTTCCAAATTTACAAAGTTTAAGCCAAGTTCGTTCAGGTATGACAAAAGATCAGTTATATGAATTAATTGGACGACCACAATATGATGATGGGTGGAGACCAAGAGAATGGAATTATTTATTTCACTTTAATACACCTGGCAAAGGTGAAAATGGCATAATTACTTGCCAATATAAGGTTTTATTTGATCAAAATATGATTGCAAGCAGTTTTTATTGGAATCCGATTGATCCGGAAAATGCTGCTTGTCCTTCATCATTCAATCCACCAAAGAAAGAAGAGCCTAAACAGCAAGTATCAATCAAACGTTATACACTAGGCGCAGATGCATTATTTGCTTTTGATAAAAGTGATCTGAATCATATAAATCTAAAAGGAAGGGAGGATTTAGATCGTTTGGTTGCAGAACTTCATAAATTTAAAGAAATTAGAACAATTCGGATTTTGGGATATACAGATTACTTAGGACGGGAGGTTTATAACTTAACGTTATCTCAAAAAAGAGCAGAAACGATAAAACAATATTTTTTGAATAATCAAATCAACGCCCAAGTTCTTATTGCACAAGGTCTAGGCGAGCAGGATCCTGTAAAACACTGTGCAGATGGTCTTTCAAAAAATCTATTAGTGAAATGCCTAGAACCCAATAGGCGCGTAGTAATAGATGTTGATGGTATCATTGAGTAAAAAAATTCATATATTATTTCTATAAAAGGCTTATTCATATTGAATGAAGAATAAGCCTATTTTTTTACAGAATTAAATTTTTCAAATTGTTATTGATAATCAAAATGGTTTTTGTATAAGTTTTTGTTTTTATTTGAAATATTTTAATAATTTAATTTCTTTGAATATTGTTTTTTTTATATTTTTAGACATATCTTAGTGTTATAAGAAACTTAATAATTCTCTTTTTACCATTAACACAGCTTGTAGAGAATGAACCAAGTGTACGAAATAGTCCGTTAGTTTATAAAAAAAAGCCTACATTTTTTTAAAAAAAAGCCTACATTTTTTTAAAAAAAAGCCTACAATTTATTAGGTTGAAAAAGTATAATTTTATTAAATTAAAATGTTTTTTAACTTTCTAACTACTATTGATTTGGGGAAGTCTATTTCATCTCACACTGGAGTATGCATGGGTAAAGAGACATCGGCTTTGGTAACTTCTAAAGACATGATGTTGTCTCATGACACTGAAACGACATTAGAACATGCTATCAGTATTATGCCTGAGTTGGTTCGTTGGCTTATTAAAACTGGTATTGGTTACAATGAGTTTTCAACCGCCCTAAAGTCGGTATTTTATAATGAAGCCATTAAAGAGCTAGACTCTATTAAACAAAAAAAAACAGACTCTGCTGTTAGCTTATTATCTGGTTTAGGGCGACGTGATGTCAGAAGTTTTTGTCAGACCTATGGTGAGTATAGATTAATTAATCAGTTTAATCAGCAATTACCTATTAGTGTACCTGCTCGTGTAATAGGTTTATGGATAGGACAAAAACTGCCAACCCAAATTCCTTTTAATGGGGAGGAACCAAGTTTTGAGGGCTTGGTTAAGCAGATATCTTCTGAAAAGCATCCAAAATCAATATTACTCGAACTTAAACGATTGGGGTTGGTCATAGAAGAAAATAATCAAATTATTTTGCAGAATTCCAGTTTTACTCCAGATCCACAAATGGATGAAAGTAAGCAACTATTTACTCAAAATATTTCAGATCATCTTGCAGCCGGGATTAGTAATCTAACACAAAAAACCAATTTTTTAGAACAAGCTATTTTTGCAGACGAGTTAAGTCCTGAATCTGTAGAAAAGCTTAAAAAATTAAGTCTTGATATGTGGAATTTGATGTCTAAGGCTATCCTTTCTTCGGCAATAGAATATTGTAAAAACGATGAAAGATCCCCTGACGCGAATAAACAGTTTCGTCTGGGTATTTTCCAATATGATAAATAAATATTGATTCACTCTCGACTTTTAAATTTATTTTTCCACCCAATTTTTTTTAAGCCTCTCCATAGAATAGAATATGAGACTTTATAACCAAATCTATGTTCAAAAGGGTCTATTAATTCTCTGATTTTAGAGAAGGGTGTAGATTTTACAAAATCTTCAAAGCTTTTTAAGTCATAAATAGAAAAGGGTCTGCCAGTACGAGTAAGTGGTAGTGGTTTTAAATCTTGTGTTGTTTCTTCAAGAGCAATCCATTCATCCAGTGTTGATCTGGCAATCTTAAACTGTTTACAGACTTTTGACTTATGTTGCGTTTGTTTGTAAGCAGCCATTACATTCTGGCGAAAGTCTAAAGAATACGCACGCATAGAATTTAACTCATTTCCCTAGTGTCAACTGTTTAATAAAAACTTACTGTTTGAGCTATCGTAATTTTTTCTATTCAAATGTTACAGTTCTATCTCCTTTTGTTTAGAGTCACTCAAAGAAAATGTACCATTATTTAAAAAATATGTACATATTGCACATATTATTATTTTTTTAAAATTTTATTTCCCCTCTCACATAATTTTTTTATGAAAAATGGTTTAATTGCACATTTTTGTTTGTCAAAAAGTATGTTTATTGTTAAATTATATTAGGTTTTAATAAGACCGGAGTTCCAGACATCATAGAATTGTAAAAGAATATATTTATTTCTGAATACCTAGATTTTTGTTAGCTACTTGAATTCTATAAAATTTAAATTTTATAGTGATTGAATAATTCCAAGTATTTAAGTTTCCTATAAAATATTTCATGAAAAAACAGGTTTAAAGGAATTTTCTGTTTTTTAGTTCTTACAATATTTATTGAGATAACTCATATGCCTCATTCGCGTCTTACACTACCATTAGTATCTGTAGGTTTATTTATGCTCTCGGGTTGTACTGGAGAGGATGGCGGATTTAATGTTGGAGTGACTTTAGGGGGAACTGGTACGGGCGAAATGACAGTTGGTACTGAAAACCCTGTTACTAATCCTCGACCAAATCCAGGTTCTAATCAAATGGAAGATGATGGTGAGTATGCTGTTGCTTATCCAAATCCTGTAACACAATATTGTGGCGGTGTAGAGCGAACAATTCAATTTGTTAGACACTATGCTCCATTTATCCCTATGAAAATGGGGGATCGGATGGATCTTTTAGGAATAAATAGTGGATTAAAGGTAAGGTATAAATTACAAGTTATTGTGAAAAATACGACATCAGAACCGATCTATGAGTACATCAACAGTTGTAAAGCTGCTATACAATTAACGGGTTCTAAAACAGAAAAAGAAACAGAAACGAATTATTGTTTAAATGATGAAACTGTTAATACTTATCAACCCAATGAAGAAAAAACATATTACTATACTTTTAATTTACCTAATATCTTGCAGAATTGGACTGCAAGTTATACTTCACAATATTCTAAACAATTATATCCAACAATGTACGATGATGATAATGAGAGCCTAAGAACTCATTGTGCTGCGCTAAGTACAATATTATTAATGGATGATTATCCATCAAGTAAAGATGGAGCTCCTCCACAAACATCTGAACAAGAAAATGGTTCTAACTCGTCGGAAGGAAACTCAAATAATGATGATAGTACGACAGAAGAGCCCCCAATCTTCGGTGGGTTTGATTTATAAGTTTAAATTTAAAGTAGACTAAATTTAACTTAATTTTTTCTTTCAAACTGCTCTTCATCTAAGCCATCTACTTAAGTATGGCTTTTTTTATGTCTTATTCTCTTATAGAAATTATTTACTTTATCCGCATAAGACGCTACTGAGCTTAAGTCACGCAGTCACAAATTTTCTATGTTAAAAATGCACATAATTAGTTGTAGATAAAAAATAACAATTTTTTATTAAAAAAATAAATTAAAAAAAATATTAAATATTAAGTATTTAAATTTATAAAAGAATTTTTTGAAACTATTTTTATTTTTTTAATATAAAAAGCATAGTTTGAAATCAAATAAAAATGTGTAAAATGAACATAAATCATGATGTGAATTTGATAACTTCACTTTGCATATGTGAGAACTGCTTCACAAGTATAGAGATAACAATGGTTTTTACTTTTAACGTTTAGGGAATGCTATATGTATAAATTGCGATTGTTAGTAATAGCTGTGTCAATTGGACTGTCTGCCTGTGCAGCCAACAATTATTCCCAGCCTACAGGTTTACGGTTTCAAGAAGGGGGCAACGATAAGGCTCAAGTAATAAACGTAAAACGAGATGATAAATTATGTGCAGAAGATGCTCCGGAAAAGCAAAACTGTCCTATTAATTTCTATATAGACAACATTCAATCGGGTAGCTTCTATATTAATAATGCAGCGCAGTACCGTTTGAAGCCTGAAATTTACAATTTCAAAGTTAAAAATTGTACTTCTCAAGAGTGTCAATCATGTGATGTAGACCTTCAAACCAATCAGTTATCCGACAATAATTTGACCCTTTCCATAGATAAGAATGGCAAACCTTATATTTTAAATAATGGAAAAGAACTTGTTTGCTCAAAAAAAGAAGCAACTCCAACTATTGAACACACTTCAGTAATCCAATTATCAGCAGATACTTTATTCAAATTTGATGGTTCTACACTTAATGACTTGCTGCCAAAAGGGCGCCAAGAAGTAACGGATTTAGCTTCTAAAATTTCGCAGGGATACGTCTCGGTAAGTGCAATTAAATTGACTGGTCATACAGACCGATTAGGCAATCACAATTATAACCAAAAGCTGGCGCAAAGCCGGGCGGATACAGTACGGAATCTTCTAATCCAAAATGGGGTGGCTGATAGCGTTATCAGTACAGCAAGCATGGGAGAAACTCAACCTGTAACTGATGGGTGTCCTAACGCTAAATCACAAGAAGCCTTAAAAACCTGCTTGCAACCAGATCGTCGTGTAACTGTCGAAATTACTGGGATTTCTAAGTAATTACCAATTTATGGAATAAGAAGTTTAGGTGAAATATGACTAATTTTATTGTAATAGAAAAAGATTCATTAGAGAAATCAATAGTTAATTCGAATCAGATTACTTTAACAGAAGCATCAATCGTTCATACGAAAATGCATCGTGATGATGTTGAGGAATTTATCCGTGACGGTAATAACTTATTGCTTAAATTGAAAAATGGTGAAGTGATAGTTATTGAAAATTTCTTCATTGCTTATGATGATGTGGTTTCTGATTTAGTATTTGAAGAAGAAGGATGTGTTCTATATTGGTTTGATGGGCTTTCTGACTTTAAAGGTATTCCTGGATTAGAGGTTTTACTGCCAGAGGCTGGTAGTAAACTTGTTAGTCTTTTACCTTGGTTAGCTGGCGTTGGGGTTGTTGGAGGGGTAATTGCTGCAGCGAATAATGATGACTCATCTAGTACACCAAATGGTACGAATACTATTCAAGTTAAAAGCGATGGATTTATAACGGGTAAGACTGAGAATATTGCTGACGGTAGTAAAGTAAATATTACAGTTACAGGTAAAGATAAAGATGGCAATTTAATTAGCAAGGAAATTGAAACAACTGTTAATTCTGATGGTAGTTATACCGCAGAAGTACCAAAAGATTTTGCCGATGGCGATTTAAAAGTAGAGTCTGAGGTTGTAGATCAAAATGGTAAAGTTGTAAAAGCTGAAGATCAGTTGAATGCAGGTAAGCCAGATGATCCAAATACACCCGAAGATGAATCGGTCCCTGGTGGTTTGGACCGCGTTGACGGATCAATTACAGTAGATGTTGACGACCAGGGCCATATCACAGGTGGGACCACAGATGTAGCACCGGGTAGTGAAGTGACCTTAACCATTACCGGTCAGGACCAGTCAGGCAATCCGCTGGAACAACAGGTGAAAGCCACAGTTAATCCTGATGGCAGCTATACGGCAGAAGTGCCGGCAGGCTTTGCTGATGGCGAGTTGACCGTTAAGGCAGAAACGGTTGATCGTAATGGTACTCCGGTCAATGCAGAAGACAGCCTGTTGAAGACCGATCATGACAATGATCCATCTACACCGGATCAAGGTGGTCTGGACCGCGTTGATGGATCAATTACAGTAGATATTAATGATGCTGATAGCACCAAAATTACTGGTGTGACAGAAGATGTTGCTCCAAATAGTAAAGTCACTCTAGAAATTACTAGTATTGATGAAAATGGTGAAACATTAATATTTACTGAAGAAGTATTTACGAATGCTGATGGTGAATATAGTTATACTTTAACTACAGCACAAGGACATGCTACAGAGGTTGTTGCCAAAGTTGAAGATCGTAATGGTACTGAACTTCAAGATAATGATTCGTTGGAAGCGATAATTAAAGCAGATCCAACGACAGATGTTAATAATGGTGATAATAATGTAGTCGGTACTTCAGGGAATGATGTACTCGCAGGGGATATCGGAGGTTTACAGACCAATTTTGTTGCTGGGCAAAATTATAATGTCTCTGTTGTATTAGATTTGTCTGGCAGTATGCTATGGGCAATGAATGGTACAAGTAACCCACCAGCTGGTGAATCTCGCTTAGCAATTGCTATTAAAGGTCTTAAAGCCTTTATTCAGCAAATGGCTAATCATGATGGCGTGATTAATCTACAAATCGCTTCATTCTCAGCAAATGGTAGTGTTGGAAATGGTTATAACCAAGTTTTCCTAAATGTAAGTAAAGATAATATTAATGAAATATTCACTTATCTTGATAGCTTAAAAGCTGGCGGTGGTACCTATCCAGAACAAGGATTTAATAAAGCTGTAGATTGGTTTGACGATATCTCTACTGCTGATTTTGAAAATCAAACTTATTACCTTACAGATGGAGAACCAAACAGTTCTCAATCAACTTTGGACAACGCATTTGCTCCATTAGCGGAGCAGAGTAAAGTTTTCGCAGTAGGTGTGAGTAGTTCAATTAGTGATGCTACGGTCTCTCGTTATGACAATACCGATGTCAATGGAAATAAACTTCCTGGTGATTGGAGTGGTACTAATCATGGTGAAGCCAAAGCTATTGCGGATGCTGATAAGCTGATAGCTTATTTAATAGGTGGTTCTGAAAACTTTATACCTGCTAATGTTGGGGATGATACAGTTAAAGGAGGTGCTGGAGATGATGTTCTGTTCGGTGATGCTATAAATACGGATCATTTAACATGGGCAGGATATGATCCTCTTCAATATCCTAAATACTCAGGTTATTCAAAATTAATCGCATATTTAAAAGCTGAGGTTACTAATGGTGTAGAACCAAGCCAACAAGATATCTATGACTATATAAAAGAGAATTTCCGCGATTTTGTTGCTGCTGATGCTGCTGATCCAGAAACTAAAGGTGGGAATGATACGATTTATGGTGGTGCTGGAAATGATATTATTATTGCTGGTGCAGGTAATGATGTTATTTATGGTGGTTCAGGCAATGACATTATTTCGACTGGTCGAGGTGATGATACCATTATATATGATTTATTAAATGCAACAGATGCTACTGGAGGGAATGGTACAGACACTTGGGTAGATTACGAAGCTAATGACAAAATTCAATTTGGATCAGATTTCTTTGAAGGTTTATTAGCAGATAAAAGTAATTTAGGTGATTATATTACTGTTGTTGATGATGGTAATGGTAATGCCATAGTTCAGGTAGACCGTGACGGTAGTGCTGGGACACATAATATGTCTGATTTATTAATTATTGAAAATCAAGCAGGCTTAAGTTTGCAAGATTTACTCAACAATAATCAGATTATTATTGGTTAATTAATGAAAAGGTTATAGATCATAGATCTATAACCTTTTTTATTTCTATTTTATGTTGATTAAAAGATTATTTATTTGAATATTCTTTAGTTTAATAATCCATAATCGATGGATTTAATATATTTTTCTAAAATGGCACTAATGAAATCAAAATTAGGGTGGATTTTATTTTCTCCTATCTTTTTGTTTATAACTCAAGCTCAGGCAGATATATTAAATACTGCAAAGAAAGAGATGAACTATATATTCAAAAAAGAACCAGAAAATAATTTTCTTAAAGTAAATATTCAAATGCTGAGCGATTTTAGTTTGGATGAGAGGACTATATCAGATTCGTTACCTTTAGTAACTTATTCAAAAAATCAAGAGAAGAATTTCTTGATTGAAATTCCAGATGAAAATTTGAAAAGGAACTCGAAACACCTAGACTTTTCTGGCGCAATATATCAAGCCTTACAACGTCGCCCAGAAATTACTGAAAGTATTGCGATGATTGCTGGACAAAGCTCAAGTATTGATGTGGCTAAGGCTGCATATTATCCTCAAATATCGGGTGGAATTACTACAGCTGATTTAACTTCAGGAGAGCGAGGAAGACAACTTTTTACGATTTCAGCATCTCAAATGTTATATGACTTTGGAAAAGTTAAAAGATCTGTTGATATTGAAAAAGCTAAATTAATTCAAGAACAAGCCAATACTTTGGTAAATATTGATGACATTGCTTATCAAACAGCAAATGCAATTGTTAACATTAAACGCTATCAAGAGATTATACGTATAGCTGATCAGCAAATTAATGGCATAGCACGTATTGCTGAGATTGCGAATCTACGTGCAAATGCAGGTATTAGTAGCCAAGCCGATCCAGTACAAGCTCAGTCAAATTTAGAAGCTGCTGAGTCGAATAAAATTGTTCAAGAAACTCAACTAAAACAGTATCAACAAAAATTACGTAATTTATTAGGCTACGACGTTTCAAATTTAGAAATAAATATACCCGACTATCTAGCTGAAAATTCAGGTCTTTATAATGAAACAAAGTTTACATTAATTCCAGAAATGATGGTTGCACAAGCAGCAATACAAGTTGCTCAATATCAAAAGGAACAAACGAAATTAAGTAATTATCCAACTATAAATATTAAAGGAAGTTTAAGTCAGGCAATAAATGGTAGAAATCCGAATAACAATAAAGATGATGGGTTTTATAATTCTATAATGCTTGAAACAACAAGTGATTTTTTTCAAGGAGGGGCAATACGTTCCAAGGAACGGGCAGCAAGTTATGCTGAGGAAGCAGCGAAAGCAAAGTTAAATTCCGTATATTTAGATATATCAGATCAAGTTCAGCGTATTCGACAAGAGATAGAAAATAAGCAAAAACAAATTCAGATCCTTAGAGAGCGTCAAAAGTCTACGATTCGTACAAAAGAGCTATATCAAGAGCAATATAAATTAGGCACACGGTCCGTTGTTGATCTTTTAAATGCTGAACAAGCTATTCATAGCGCAGCTCAGGAAATAGAGACTGCTAGATATGATATTTATTCGAATTTAGTACAGTTTATTAAAATAACTGGTCGTTCTCGAGATTTATATCATTTAAATGATACTTCTATTCAAGGATTCAAAATTGAGCCATGAGCAACAAAATTAGTTATCAGCCATGGCTTCAAGCCATTTTAGTTATTGCTAGACATTATCTTATTGATCCATCGGAAGAGAAGCTCAGACTTCAATTTGATTGGAATCAGAACCAAACAATAGATGAAATTTTAACATTGGCGGCACGCCAAATTGGAATGAATTATCGTAAAGCCAAGTTAGACTTATGTGAGATTAGTCCATGGCATTTGCCAGTCATCATTGAAATGAAAGATGGCCAAGTAGGTGTATTAGACAAAATTGATGCAAATCAGAATCTAAGTGTTCAGTTCAGTGGTGATCAGGGTTTAGCACAAACTTTTACGCTCGATAATCTTAAAGCATATGTAACTAATATTTATATTTTACGGCCCGAAAAATCTGTGCCAGATGCTCGTATTGATGAATATATAAAACCATATGAAGCTCACTGGTTCTGGGCAGTTATTTTACGTGACTGGAAAAGATATATAGACATTATGTTTGCTTCTTTGGTTGCAAATATATTGGCATTAGCAACTATAGTTTTTTCTATGAATGTATATGACCGAGTTATTCCAGCTCAATCTGTACCAACCTTGTGGGTATTAGCAGGAGGGGTATTAATAGCAGCAATTTTTGAATTTTGCTTACGTGTAGCCCGTATTTATTTATCAGATATTTTAGGAAAGCGTGCTGACTTAACTATTTCAGACTTAGTATTCGGTCATGCTTTAAGAATTAAAAATAAAGAACGCTCTAAATCAACAGGTACTTTTATTTCACAAATTAGGGAATTGGAAGGTGTTAGAGAGTTAGTAACCTCTACCACAATATCCGCGATTGCTGATTTACCGTTTTTCTTCTTATTTCTTATTATTTTTTGGTTGATCGGTGGAAACCTATTTTGGGTGATGGTAATTGTAGTCCCACTTATGATTATTCCTGGCATTTTAATACAAAAACCATTGGCAAAATTAGCTTCTGAAGGAATGCGAGAAAGTGCTATACGCAATGCAATGTTAGTTGAATCTGTCCAGGGAATTGAAGATATAAAGTTATTAAGAGCAGAATCCCGTTTCCAAAATGAATGGAATCATATGAATGAAGTATCAGCCGATATTTCAATGCGACACCGTAAATTAGTTGGTGTCATGATGGCATGGACTCAAAAAATACAAGGTTTGACCTTTGCTATTGTGGTACTTATCGGCTGTTTTGCTGTCATGAAAGGGGAAATGACAACTGGTGCTTTAGTGGCTTGTTCAATCCTTTCATCTAGGATGTTGGGTCCTATTGCGCAAATCTCAGGGGTGTTAGGACGTTTACAACAAGCTAAAGTTGCGAAAAATGGCTTAGATGAGCTTATGAAAAAGCCAGTTGATCAACCTCCTCGTGCACATCTCATTCACAGGCCTGTATTATTTGGAAACTATGAATTAAATCAAGTCGAATTTAGATATAGTCAAAATGATGGAAAACCAACATTGATAATTCCAAAGCTTACTATTAGAACAGGAGAGAAAATTGCAATTTTAGGACGTAATGGGGCTGGGAAATCCACTTTATTGCAGTTATTAGCAGGTATGCAGGAACCTTTACAAGGTCATATTAAATTAGATGGTGTTACTTTAGGCTTGATAGATCCATTAGATATTCGGCGTGATATAGGACTCTTAAACCAAAACGCCCACTTATTCTATGGATCAATCCGAGAGAATTTAAAATTAGGGGCACCGTTAGCAACAGATTTAGATATTTTAGAAGCATTAAATCTTTCAGGGGTTTTAGATTTTATACATGAGAAAAAGGAGGGGTTAGACTATCAAATTTTAGAAGGTGGAGCTGGTCTATCTGGTGGACAAAAACAAGCCTTATTATTGGCGCGGTTGTTAATCAGAAAACCTAATGTTTTATTACTAGATGAACCTACAGCTGCTCTTGATGATGTTTCTGAAAAACAGTTTATTGAGCAACTTCAGAGTTGGTTAGGTAATAAAACATTAATTGTTGCGACTCATCGACGGGCAATATTAGAGTTAGTTGATCGTGTAATTGTTATTAATAATGGAAAAATTGTATTGGATGGCCCTAAAGAGCAGGTTCTGAAATTATCACAACCAAAGCAAAAAATAGGAGCCGAATGATGAGTTATAAACAGCTGAATTGGGCTAGTTCAAATAAAAATAAACAATTAAGACAACCTTTACCTAAAGTTAGCGTATTTATATGGGTTATCTGTTGTGGGCTTCTTGCTTTATTCATTTGGGCTTGGCTATTTACATTAGAAGAAGTCTCGACAGGAACTGGAAAGGTTATCCCTTCTTCAAAAGAACAGATTATTCAATCTTTAGAAGGTGGGATTTTGACTAAACTCAATGTCAACGAAGGTGAAATTGTGGATAAGGGGCAGAACCTTGCACAACTTGACCCTACTCGATTTGCATCAAATGTTGGTGAGTCCAAATCGTTACTGCTTTCTGCTAAAGCAACAGCTGCACGTTTAAGTGCTGAGGTAAATGGGACAGCTTTAGTATTTCCAAAAGAAGTATTAGAAGAGCAGACTCTTGTGAAAGAGGAAACAGCTCTTTATTACTCGCGACGTTCAAATTTAGAAGAATCCTTGGCCGGTTTAAAAAAAGCTTTAGTTTTAGTGCAACAAGAGTTAGCAATGACAGAGCCGCTTGTAGCCAAGGGGGCAGCTAGTAATGTTGAAGTCTTACGTTTGAAACGTCAGGCGACCGATTTAATAAATCAAATGAATGATGTTCAAAATCAATATTTAGTTAAATCCCGTGAAGAATTAGCAAAAGCAAATACTGATATCGAAACCCAATCTCAAGTTGTAAGGGGAAAATCAGATATGCTTAAACGGGCGATTTTTAAATCACCAGTTCGAGGGATTATTAAAGAAATAAATGTTATGACTATTGGAGGTGTTATTCCTCAAAATGGAAAATTAATGACAATCGTTCCTTTAGATGAAAAACTTTTAATCGAAGCACGTATATCCCCAAGAGATATTGCCTTTATTAGGCCGGGACAAGAAGCTTTGGTTAAAATTACTGCTTATGACTATTCTATTTATGGTGGTTTAAAAGGAAAAGTTACTATTATTTCCCCAGATACATTACGTGATGAAGTTAAACAAGACCAATTTTATTATAGAGTCTATATTCGCGCAGAATCTGATAAGCTAATAAATAAAGCTGGAAAATATTTTAATATTACACCAGGTATGGTAGCTACAGTAGATATTAAAACAGGAGAAAAAACAGTATTAGATTATTTGATTAAGCCTTTTAATAAAGCAAGAGAAGCTTTAAGGGAAAGGTAATAAATCTTCAAAAAATAAGAATTTTACAGTGGATTTATAAAGTTCCTTTGGTTTTTTAAATTTTATAAGGAGGTGTAATTTAATATTTTAATTCGATTATTGTTTTTTATATTAACCTTCTTGATCAGCGCAAAGAAAAAGAAGTAATAAAGGCCCACATTAAAGTGGGCTTTTATTAATATTTTTCTGGTTTAAGGGAGAATATTTATTTTGAATTTTAATAATTGCTTTTATATTAATGAGAATTGATTTTTTAAATTTCACCTTTTGATTTAATCTAAACATGTTTGTTAAATCAACTATTAAAACTATTTAATAAATTGATTAGGCTTTAGATTTTTGAAGGAAAAGATATTTCTATTCAAGTAAGATTGAGGTTTTAGAGTTAAATAAAGTCTCTGAAGGAAGTTCTCCAAACTTTTTTTTGTACTCGCTTGAGAACCTTCCTAATTGTTGAAAACCACAGTCTAAAGCAATACTGGAAACATTTTCCCAAGGTCGAATTTCTTGAAGGCGTTTGTGAACTACTTCAAAACGTAAATTACGAAAATAAGCAATAGGCGATTGGCCAAAATATAAATGGAAGTCCCTATATAACCGTTCTCGAGAGACCCCTAAAACTTTTTCTAGTTCTTTCAAGTTTAAAGGTTGGTTTAGAGAATTTATCAAAATTTGTTCTACTTTTAATAAATAATTAGGCCGACCTTGTTGACGCAAATTCAGTTCTTGAGAATAGTTATGTGGCTGAGCATTTAAAAGCATAATAACTAGATTAGACTCAAAATTACGCCAAACTCCAGAATCATCGCATAAAGAATAATCATCACTGACCATTTCCTGTAAATGCATTGCAAGTTGAAACCATTGTTTTATTTTACCCTGCAAAGGAGCATGAACATCAAATACTAATGGTCGATGTAATTTATAACCTAGTAATTTAACTAGATGTTCTTCTACAAGGCTTTTCGAAAGCCGGATAACTTGTTTAGTACATCCCTCATTTACAGTCATAATAAGTGGGAGCTGTGGAGAGAGAAGAGTAGCAACCTCTGAGTTTGACTCTATATTTAAATTACCAATTTTTAGCGTTTGCTGGCCATGAATAGGAATATTAAAAATATAGCTTTTTTGAAGATCATCTAGTTTAATTTGCACTTCTGTTGAATAAGAAACTTGACCAAAAGTAATATCCCCCAAGCTGAAACCTTCATGGAAAAAGTCCATGTGTTTTGGTGATGGGACATCTAATTGATGGGGGCCATTTATTTTTCCCATCCATTGGATTGTCCTGGTAATTTCGGTGTGATGCACACTAAATTTATTTCTAAAAGGGCCAATTTGTCTAATTGATTCGGTCATCTTCATCTCCTTAAAATCCATTTAACTCAGATAAAAGATATCTATAAAAAGCAAATCTATGCTTTGATTTAAGTACAATATAATTCAATATATTGAAGTAGTTTTTCCATATTCAAAATTGAAATTTTAGGGTTAAAATGTTTTCATTTTAACAGTTTCATCCAGAATTTAAGTCTTGTCCATAGTTGAGGGTATTCTCAAATTTTAATCTATAGAAGTATAGCGCTTAACTCTCCTCTAAAATTTAGCAGGTTACTACTGCTTTTAAGTTTTTTGAAGTTGTTATTAGACCTCTTAAAGTCAAAAAATTTTTGCAACAAAACAAATAAAACTTATTAAAAAAATCATTAATGCGTGTGATAAAAAAGTATATTTTCGTTCTGTTATTTCCAGATTCTTTATTTGAACATGGAAAGCTAAAAATAAGTGACTAGTAAAGTAGAGACAAGTAATAGTTAAAATTAAAAGACTAATAACAGGAAAATTGGTAAAAATTTTACTAATAAATAAACTGGTAGCTAAAATAGAAAAAAGAGTTCGTTCATTAGCTAAATAAGTCCGTTGGGGTTGTAATCCTGAATCATCTTTTAGCATTTTAGTTCAACTTACTTAAAAGAAAAAACAAATAAAATGATAAAGCTTAGTAGCGTTAGTACAGGAGTCATGAAGGGAAAGGGTAAAGGTTTTTTAAGCCTTAGTGCAAGTTCTACTCTATACCAGCGAATGAGAGCTGCCAAACTAATCATTAAAGAAGCAATGACTAACAAATTAAATATTTGTTGAGCTTTTTGAAGTTGATGATAATGTTCTGAAATCGTAATCAATGCTACTGCTGAAGCCAGTAAAGCAAGAGCTGTACGTGTCCAGGCTAAAAAAGTCCGCTCGTTGGCAAGCGTAAAACGTGGATCTGGTTCTTCACCCACTTTTAGAAGTAGTTGCTTTATAAAAAGATTAATCATAATTTAAACTCGAAAGTATTCCTTCGATAACTCAACTAACTTATAAATAAGCAGAAGAGAATACTATTCAAATTTTAAGGATTCCTTATCCGATCTTTATAAAATTTAAAATAATTCTAATAAATAGACATTATCTATCTAATAAATGAATAGAAACGATAAGTGTCTTTTTGCTTGACTGAGAGAGGGCAAAAACAGGAGTTTATTTTTATGAATCAATTAATTTTTTCGGAAATACAAAGTAATTTTGAATTTGGAGAAACAAGGCATGATGATGAAAGTAAAAAAATAAAATGGAATGTTTTGGGACATGTTTATGAGCCGATGGTAGGAGGAGATCAAAAATCTAGTTTTGCATGGATCTCTAATGATCCTCCTGGCACTTTTGTGCCTCCTCATATGCATCCTATTCAAGATGAGCACGCATTTATTATTGAAGGTGAATATGCTTTATATCTCGATGGGGAGTGGAGTATTGCCAAGGCTGGCGACTACTTATACTGGCCAAGAGGGACAATACATGGTTATAAAATTGTTTCTGAAACACCTGGGAAAGGAATTTTCTGGGTAAGTCCAGGAAATGATTTAGCTAGTTTGTTCTCTGAATTACACAATTTAACTGAGCCAGAAGAAGTTGTGCGTATTTCTGCTTTAAGAAATATTCGCTTTATTGCACCTGACAAGCTAGAAAATTATGAATAACCTGATGAGTTAAAAGAGCGCCTTAAGGTGCTCTTTTTATATATGAATATTAAACTTACAGAATAAAAGTATAGTTATTCATGAATACGCGGATATTTACATATGGGCTCGTCGAATAATTTAGAAATGCGGGATCAAATTTATGACGAGGAAAATTAAATGTCGAATAATGTAGCAAAAGGAATGAAGATTTACGCACTTGGAACAGGAGGTGGGCCAATTGTTTCAAGTAGCCGAGCTGGTATTTCAACAGCTATTTGTGTTGACGGAGCAGTTTATGTTGTAGATTGTGGAATGGGAAGCATTCGTAATTATAGAAATCATGCATCTTGGGGGCAGTTACGTAGTATTTTTATAACCCATCATCATTCTGACCATATTTATGATCTAGGGGCTTATCTCTTTACAGGATGGCAAGTTCCTGGTGAGTCTTTCAGCCAACCTATAAAAGTATTTGGACCAGGGAAACCACCTAAAAATCCAGCTTTAGCTGAGAAAAATCACGTGCATATCCAAGGATGTTGTGGAGGCGATCATCCTATGGTTGGCACAAAGGAGATGGTGGGAGCATTAATGCGAGGCGTATTTGCTTCAGATATTGCAATTAGAATGGCAGATGAGGAAAGAACAAGTCCTAGCGAATGGATAGAAGCACATGATATTGAAATTCCCAAAGAAGCCAAAGCAGATCCGATATATGCACGACATCCTGAAATGGAACCTTTCATTATTTATGAAGATGAAAATGTTAAAGTAAGTACAATTTTAGTCGATCATCGTTTGTGTTATCCAGCTTTTGGATTTCGTTTCGACTCTAAATACGGTTCAGTAGTAATATCAGGAGATACTACATATTCAGAAAACTGTATTCGATTAGCAAGAAATGCAGATGTGTTATTACATGAAGTCATTGATCTAGAGGCTATATTACAAACTTTTCCTGAAGGTCCTACTAGGGATGGGATTGCTGTACATCTTGAAGAATCTCATACTTCTTATAAACAAGTCGGCAAAGTTGCGGCCAATGCAAATGTTAAGCATCTAATTTTACATCATATTGTTCCTAATTTACCAAATGCAGCAGATATAGAAAAAATGGTCTCATACGCACAGTCAGAATTCGGTGGGCTTGTGAGTGCAGCAGAAGATAATGATATTTTTGAAATTAATAACTTAAAAGTAATTCAAAAAGCTGAAGCTGTATTAAGAAATCAGGAGGAATTATTATGAAAAGCTCTAGTATTGAGCTATTAGCTCCCTCTGAGATAATAGATAAAAGCATACAAAAAAAAGCTTGGGTTATTACGGGCCTATTAATTATTTTTCAGATGATTAATTTTGCCGATAAGGCTGTTTTGGGATTAGTCGCAGAACCTGCTATGCAAGAGTTGTCACTTTCAGGTAGTCAATTTGGATTTATTGGTAGTGCTTTCTTTTTCTTATTTGCAATTTCGGCAATTTTAGTCGGTTTTATTGCTATGAGAGTACAAACAAGATGGTTAATCTTTTTTATGGGAGTTGCTTGGGCTGTTTTAATGTTTCCAATGTTATGGGGTGGAGCTGCCTTATTACTGATCTCAAGAATATTATTAGGTGCGGCTGAAGGCCCGGCGACCCCTATTACATTACAACATGTACATGGTTGGTATGAACCAAAAGAAAGAGGCTTACCTAGTAGTCTGGTAGCCATAGGTTCTACTCTAGGGCCAATTATTGCTGCTCCGATACTGGCTTGGATTATTGCTCATCCTAATTACGGTTGGCGTTGGGCTTTTGGTTTTCTTGGAATTATTGGATTAATTTGGACATCTTTATGGTTTTTTGTTGCGAAAGAAGGGCCATATAGCCATATTCGCTCTGAAAAGGAGCTGAGTCGTCCTCTAACTAAGCGGTTAGATGCAAATAATAAGCAAAGTATTGTCGACCTATGTGATGATCTAACTCCCATACCAATGGCAAAGATATTTTTCTCTCCAATGTTTATTGTTGCATTTCTTGCTGGCGCTGGTTGTTTTTGGGCAATGGGATTTCTTACAACTTGGGCTCCACGTTATTTATCTGCCGTAGTAAATGTCACTCCTGAATCATTAGGGGTTTTAGTGACCCTCCCTTGGATTTGTGGAGCACTTGTACTTTTTTTAGCAGGAGTTTTGTCTAGAAAGTTAATGGCACAAGGAAGGTCTGTACATGTATCTTTAGGCGTCTTATTAGGAATAATCTTAATAACTTCAGGTGTTCTATTTCAGATTCTTCCATTTTTAAACGGTGAAACAGCCGTAGCCGTTTTAATCTTTGCTGCTGGCTTTGCTATGACTTTTCCTCTAGTTCCTACGGCAGTTGCATATAGTGTTTGTTCTAAACAAAGAGCCGTGGTCATGGCTACACTAACAGCACTTGCTTCTTGTGGTGGGATGGTATCACCTATAATGGTCGGAATCCTGATGGATACAGCCGGATATATTCAACCTAAGAAAAGCGAACCTCTATTACCTGAAATGATGAACCATTTATTAACAGGTATGAATATTGGTTTCCAATATATTGGATTATATTTATTGATCATAGGTATAGCTGCGGTAATTTTCCTAAACCCAGATAAGACAGCTAAGTCTCTACAAAATTTAATAAATATTAAAAGCTAAACCATAAATTAAAAGTGCCCATGGGCACTTTTAATTTATTTATTCATATTGAAATAAAGTCATACATCATTTCAATATGTTGAAAGATACGTC
This sequence comes from Acinetobacter sp. AKBS16, assembly GCF_002899995.1. Taxonomy (NCBI): domain Bacteria; kingdom Pseudomonadati; phylum Pseudomonadota; class Gammaproteobacteria; order Moraxellales; family Moraxellaceae; genus Acinetobacter; species Acinetobacter sp. AKBS16. The sequence goes on from NZ_POYH01000049.1 coordinate 25,358, forward strand.
CTTTTTTAAAGAACTCTTGTAATAAACTGAAGTGATCATGCTCTAATAGTTCTTCTTTCTTAACTATTCCTCGAGCAGCTAAAAGTTTTGCCATATTCTGATTTTGTTGAATAAAAGCGTTAGTTTCTTTTTGGCCTACTAGAAAAGTAAATGGCAAATCTATCAATAAGCTATTTTTATAAACTGGTGAATAATATTGAATTTCACTTTCCGTTAATTGCAATGCTTGGTTTAGGCTAGTATCTTTTAGAGGAGCTAGATCATAAATACCACTAATTGCTATGACGCCATGAAAAAGTTTTGAGTGTACTGATTTACTATTCTGAATAGCTAGTTCAGTTACTAGGTGAGCACCTGCTGAATGACCACACAAAATGATAGGGAGATCGATTTCTTTATATTTAAAAAAATTTTTTATAGAATGGATAGCATATTGTATAGATCTTACAATGCCTCCAATTTTAACTGTAGGACAAAGTGGGTAATTGACTAAAACAAAATGATACCCTTGAGAGCTTATATCCTGTGCAATAAAACGAAACTGGCTTTTATCTCTCGATTGCCAGTAACCCGCATGTAAATAAATAATAATTGCCTTAGCTGGAGTTTTTGCATAACACACATCGAATAATTCGCGTTCTTGAAAACCATAGGGCTGATCTAGTGCCCATTCCTTTTCTTGAAGTATTTCTTGATTTAATTTTTCATAATAAACAAACAGATCAGCAAAACTAGAATGTCTTTGCCCATCGACATATTCATATTCATTCATGTTCATAACTATTACTTAATATAATTACAGGAATTTCATCATAAAACGTCATGAAATATTAGAAATACACTTCTTTAATATTTCATATACACCTTTTAAGGGATTTTAAAATGTACTTCCTCTGAAGTTAGAAAAATGGATAATTCTATATAATTTATCTAAGTTCAATAGAATTATATTAGATGGATAAATTTTGGGGGGATCCTCTGATTGAAAATTATAAAAATTAAAGAACTTTTAGAGGTAGAGGTTGTAGATCAACATAGCTCTCGTAGGCCTAATATAAACATTTAAAGGCATTCTGTTCCGATTATAAATAAAAACTATTATATGAAACAAAATAAGTATTGGCATTTAGATGGGGATTTTTTCATTCTTAAACTGTTTTATGTACACGTTCCAGTAGGTAGCTGTCTCGGAAAATACAAGGGATTTGTTGTGTCTAACTTTGCCTGAAATTCGTATTCCGTTTTTATACCTTCAGTGACGCAGTATACATTCAATTTTGCAGTTTAAGGAAATATTGATGTCGAATTCTGCTGTTGTTGATTCAGTTGCTTTGGCCTTAAGACAAGCTGAACTATCACAAACTGCGATTATTCCTATTCGTGCTGAGCTTGGTGGTGAACAGGCAAATGTGGATATCGCTTATGCAGTACAGGAAATCAATACTGTACGTGCACTTTCGGAAGGGCGCCGTTTAGTAGGGCGAAAAATTGGTCTAACGTCTAAAGTAGTACAAGCCCAACTTGGCGTAGATCAACCTGACTTTGGGATGCTATTTGCTGATATGGCATACGGTGATGGTGAAGAAATTCCAATTAGCAAACTGATTCAGCCAAAAGTTGAAGCTGAAATTGCGCTCGTACTCAAAAAGGATTTAACCCAAACCCGACATACATATGCAGACATTATTAGTGCAACAGACTATGCCTTACCCGCTATTGAAATAGTTGATAGTCGTATTGAGAACTGGAAAATCTCTTTGATTGACACAGTTGCTGACAATGCATCAAGTGCAGCTTTTGTGTTGGGTTCATGTCCAGTACAGCTTAATCAACTTGATTTAGTGAATTGCAAAATGACTATGACTCGTGGTGAAGAAGTCGTTTCGCAAGGTGTTGGTAAAGCTTGTTTAGCTAATCCATTGAATGCAGCAATTTGGTTAGCTGATGAAATGGTACGACGCGGACGTCCATTACAAGCAGGAGATATTGTCCTGACGGGTGCATTGGGTCCAATGGTGGTGGCTCATCCGGGGGATGAATTTAAAGTTGAAATTGAAGGCTTCAATTCAGTCATTGCATGCTTTGCTGCTGAATAAAGGATAAGGAAATGAAAAAGATTAAATGCGCTTTAATCGGTCCAGGAAATATTGGAACGGATTTATTATATAAATTACAGCGTAGTGAATTATTGGAACCAGTATGGATGGTTGGAATTGATCCTGCTTCCGAAGGCTTGGCTCGCGCTGAAAAAATGGGTTTAAAAACTACGGCTGAAGGCGTTGATGGTTTATTACCTCATGTCCTTGGAGATGATATCAAAATTGCTTTTGATGCAACTTCAGCATATGTACATACAGAGAACAGTCGCAAGCTAAATGAGCTTGGGGTATTGATGATTGATTTAACTCCTGCAGCAATTGGTCCATTTTGTGTACCGCCAGTGAATTTAGAAGCTTTGTTGGATGCGGGTGAAATCCCTAATGTGAATATGGTGACTTGTGGTGGGCAAGCAACTATTCCTATGGTCGCAGCGATTTCACGGGTACAGACTGTTAACTATGCTGAAATCATTGCCACTGTATCAACAAAATCGGTTGGCCCGGGTACTCGTAAGAACATTGATGAATTTACTCGCACCACTGCTGGTGCAATTGAAAAGGTTGGCGGAGCTAAACAAGGTAAAGCCATCATTATTATTAACCCGGCTGAACCACCACTAATGATGCGTGACACAGTTCACTGTTTAGTTGATGGAGAACCGGACCAAGTTGCAATTACTGAATCAGTAAATGCCATGATCAAAGAAGTCCAAAAATATGTTCCGGGCTACAAGTTAGTAAATGGCCCTGTATTTGATGGTAATCGTATTTCGATATTTCTTGAGGTAGAAGGCCTAGGAGATTATTTGCCAAAATATGCCGGTAACCTTGACATTATGACAGCCGCAGCCGCACGTACTGCAGAAATGTTTGCAGAGCGCGTTTTATCTAACCCAAAAGCTGAAGTTGTTTAAGGAGAAACCGTATGTCTAAGATTATTGTGCATGATATGACGTTACGTGATGGTATGCATCCACAACGTCATCAAACTACAGTTGAGCAAATGATTGCCATTTCAACAGCGTTAGACGAAGCAGGTGTCCCCTTGATTGAAGTCACTCATGGTGATGGTTTGGGAGGGAGTTCAGTTAACTATGGTTTCGCCGCTGCAACAGATGAGGAATATTTGTCTGCTGTTGTACCACGCATGAAAAATGCTAAGGTTTCCGCACTTTTATTACCGGGTATTGGGACAGTTGATCATTTGAAAATGGCACATGAGATTGGTGTTTCAACCATTCGTGTTGCAACACACTGTACGGAAGCAGATGTATCTGAACAGCATATTACTGCTGCTCGAAAATTGGGAATGGATACAGTAGGCTTTCTAATGTTGGCACATATGGCATCGCCAAAACATTTGCTAGAAGAAGCAAAAAAAATGGTGTCTTACGGTGCTAACTGTATTTATGTCACTGACTCTGCTGGGTACATGTTGCCACAGGATGTAACCGATCGGATTGGGTTACTTCGTCAGGAGCTTGATAGCAGTATTGAATTAGGTTTCCATGGTCACCATAATTTGGGTATGGGTGTTGCCAATACTGTTGCTGCGGTTGAAGCTGGTGCAATTCGGGTCGACTTGGCAGCAGCTGGTCTAGGAGCTGGAGCGGGCAATACGCCACTTGAGTTATTTATTGCAGTTGCAAATCGTATGCAAATAGAAACAGGCGTAGACTTGTTTAAAGTACAGGATATTGCAGAAGATCTTGTAATTCCAATGATGCTAAATCCAATTCGTGCCGATCGTGATGCAGCAACGTTAGGTTATGCAGGTGTATATTCATCTTTCTTGTTGTTTGCAAAACGTGCCGAAGCTAAATATGGCGTCTCTGCACGTGAAATTTTATTAGAGCTAGGTCGCCGTGGTACGGTTGGGGGACAGGAGGATATGATTGAAGATCTTGCCTTGACTATGTCAAAAGCGAAAGTAATAAGCGCATAAGTTTTTTACAAATGAAAGAGCACTCCACGAGAGTGCTTTTTTTACATCTAATGATTTGATCTAGATGAAATAACTTGGATATAAGCGTTATTTTCTATAAATGGATAGACATCATTTTAATTAAATAAGTCTCTATTTAAATAAAAAATCGATTAAAAAATTAAAAATAGCGAATTTAAATAAAGTTATTTTTATAATAAATACATATATAACAAATAGTTGGTCTATTTTTTTTGAAATGATTAATCGTTTTTAGTGATCTGTTAAAAATTCCCATTACTGGAAAAGTAACATTTTTTTAAAGCATTGAGTTTAAAAAGAAAAATATCTTAATACTCTAGTCGCATTTTTCATAAAAATAGAGTTGAGCATGATAGGGCTTGGTTTCATGGATTGATTGAAAGGAAGTACGCAATGCGTCGTCAAACGTTATGGATCGCAATGGCTTGTTTGGTAGCAACAATAGGAACTACTTGTACATATGCTGGTTTTGTTGAAGATAGTCAGGTTCAGCTGAAATTTAAAAACTTCTATTTAGATCGTCAGTATGATGACACCCCTGCAAAAAACTGGGGGAGTTGGTCGCAAGCTGTGACACTGGATGCAAAATCGGGCTATGCAGAGTTTGGGGCGTTACAACTCGGTGTTGATGTGTTAGCACAGTATGCTGTACGTCTGGATGGGCGTGACCGTAACGCAGATTGGGTTCTGCCATACAGTGGGATTTCTGATACAGGCACAGGAAAACAAGAGCGCCAGTTTGGAAAAATAGGAGCAACTCTTAAAGCGAAAATCAGCCAAACTGAATTACGAATTGGTGAACTTTTACCTGTAACACCAGTAATCCATTTTGATCCATCACGTCAATTATTGACCACTTATAATGGGGTATGGCTAGAGTCAAAAGATTTCAAAAACACCAAATTAACGTTAGGTTATTTGGATAGTATCAATGCCCGTTATGAAAATCAGCCAATGGATTTTGGTCTATGGCCTAAAGCATTAAATAATGATGGTAAAACTGATGGAATGTATGTTGCGGGCATAGATTACCAATTAAATAAAAACTGGACTGCAAGTTACTTTTATGGTGATGTGACGAATATCTATCGTCAAAATTACTTGGGTGTGAACTATAAGAACAATTATGACAAGTTAAAAGTCGATTCACACATACGTTTTTTCGACAATGCAGAGTCGGGAGATGCCTTGTATGGTGATATTGATAATCAGGCATTGTCTATAGGCTCAACCTTAACTTATGGCTCACACAGTATAGGTTTATCTTATCAGCAAATGTTTGGTGACCATGGTAGTAACCCGAGTGCAGCAACTGGCGCACCATATTTCCCATCCCTCGCAGGTTGGGTACCCCAGCCTTATTTAGATAACTGGTCAGTTGCGAGCTTTATCCGTAAAGATGAAAAATCGGTGGGTGTGGCTTATAGCTATGATGATTTTAGTGATCTTGGCATTAAAGGTTTAAAAACCACTGCAAAATATTGGCATGGTTGGGGCATTGATTCAGCTTATGAATCAAGTGCATTAACAGGCAAAGGCAAAGAAGATGAATTCAACTTTATTCTGAATTACGTTGTGCCAGAAGGGAGGTTACAAGGCTTAGGTTTTCAGTGGATGTATATCGATGTGAACTTCGACAATATTGCAGGCCAAGCAAGCGATTTGCAGGAACATCGTATTGCAACGACATACACCTATAAATTTTAAATACTTTTAAATATTTATTTAAATAACAAATGGTTATTAATATTTTTTTTGTATCACCTCATCGTAAACAAGTATCAGTTTAGGCGCCGTGAACAGGTAAGATGGGTGAGTAAAACATTTAAAATTTGGCCTAGTAAAAGCAGCTTAATCTTGAGTTGAGCTGTATAAATTGTAAGAGGAATGACATGGGCACAGTACAAATCCCCGAATATAAAACAGATCCATTTTTTGGTTTGGAAGACAAATGGATTGAAACTGCAGCAGGCGAGCTCACTCATTATCATGAGCTCGGAGAAGGTACTCCAATTTTATTTTTACATGGTTCGGGTACTGGTGTTTCAGCAGCAGCAAACTGGTGGTTGAACTTACCACAAATTGCTGAGCAGGCACGCTGTATTGCTATTGATTCGATTGGTTATGGACAAACTGTTGTTGCAGAAGGCACAGCTTACGGTATCCGGGCATGGGTAGATCATGCGGTCCGTGTATTAGATGCTTTAGGAATTGAAAAAACCTGGTTAGTAGGCAATTCTTTAGGTGGTTGGTTAGCATTCCAGTTTATATTGGATTACCCAGAGCGTGTACTGGGTATTGTATCAATGGGAACGGGTGGTGCTAAACAGACGGCAGCACTTAAAGCACATGCTAATCCTGAATTGACAGAAGCTGGTATCCGTAAAACTTTAGAAATGTTTGTGGTCGATAAGTCTTTAGTCACAGATGAATTGGTTAAAGTTCGTTTTGACTCAGCAAAAAATGACTACGCTTCGGATCGATTGATGGATGTTGTTGGTGCACGAGACCGTGACCGTTTTGAGTTCCCGCTTGATTTTGAAAAGATGAAAGAGATTCAAGTTCCTGTATTACTCATTCATGGTGTGCAAGATGTAGTTATTCCTGTATCTCGTACTTGGGATATTTTGAATATTGTACCTCATGCAGATGCACATATTTTTAGTCAATGTGGTCATTGGTCACAAGTTGAAAAAGCACAAGAATTTAACCAGATTATTAAACAATATTTAGCAGTACATGATGTTAAATAAAATATAACAATACAGGAAGGATAAATTATTATTCTTCCTGTATTTAAAGTAAAATTTTTAGTTTTTTGCTGAGCCTTGTCATTTTATCTTAGACTTTTGTATTAACTGAAGGATTTTAAGCTTTATTAATATTTAAGTAAAAAACTTTACTCAATAAATCTATAAATTCTTTGACTCCTGAAGACTCAGCATCTTTTCTATAGCTGACGTATAAATCTAAAAAGGGTAGATCTACATCCAGTGGTCGGGTGACAATATTATTTAAAGTTAAGGGCTCTATATAACTAGGCAAAATACCGCAGCCTAATCCCATTCCTATCGAATTAATATTAAATAGAATATTATGGGCAGTTTGAACAATATTAAATTTAATATTGTGAATTTCGGCAAAATTAAGAATAGTATGATGTAAAATTGAAGACTGCTCGGGCGATGGAATAATAAAGTCAATATTATCTAAAAGCTTTACTGGTATACGTTTGAACTGGGCAAGTGAATGGTTATGAGGGATTAATAGCATTAATGGTTCACGTAATACGAACTGGCTTTGTATTTCATCGTTATTTAAATTATCTCTCATAAATGCAATATCAATAATCCCATTCTTTAGGGCTTCCATTTGTTCGGTGTTATTCATACTACGTAATTCGATCTTCAGGTTTGGGTTTTGTACCCTTAAACTTGGAAGAACAGATGGAAAAACTTTCATTTCTACGACAGGGACAAAACCAATCGTCAGTTGTTGTTTTTTTAATTTCGAAACTTGGCGGGCCATTGCAATCGCTTTATCTGCTTGAGCTAAAGTTAAACGCGCCTGCTCAAGAAATATACTTCCTTCTTCGGTGAGCTCAACTTTACGTTTAGTACGATGTAGTAATGTAACGCCAACTTCATCTTCAAGGTCTTTAATTTGTTGACTTAATGATGGTTGAGCTGTGTAAAGGCGAAGTGCAGCTTTACTAAAGTTGAGTTCTTCAGCCACCATTACAAAGTAGCGTAAATGACGTAATTCCATATCAGTTGTGATCCAAAAATCCTCTTATTAACTTTAGGTCGTTAATAGAGTAATGTTAAATGGTTAAAAACCATAAATCCGTTTATAAAAACTACCGATTAGTATCAGTTGAGCTTAATTTTAATATTTAAAATCTATAATGAATAATTCATAAAAAGTCTAATTTGAAACAAATAAAATATTTCACTTAAAACGTTTAAAAAATCATTATCCATTTAAATTGAATTTTATGTTGTGCTTTTTTGGCGACAGCAGGAGTGCTTCTCATGAATGGAAAAATTGAAGTGTGCGAAATCGATGCTTTAGTCGATGCACAAAATGGACGTATCTCGCCAGCTATCTATACAGATCCGCAATTATACGAACTAGAGTTAGAGCGTGTTTTTGGACGTTGTTGGTTATTTCTTTGTCACGAAAGCCAAATTCCAAAATCAGGCGACTTTTTCAATACGTATATGGGCGAGGACCCAATTATTGTTATTCGCCAAAAAGACGGTTCTATTAAAGCATTATTAAATCAATGTCGTCACCGTTCTATGCGGGTTAGCTATGCTGACTGTGGTAATACGCGTGCATTTACTTGTCCCTATCATGGTTGGTCCTATGGGATTGACGGTTCACTTAAAGATATTCCATTAGAAGGTGTCGCCTTCCCACATGGGGCTTGTAAAGAAGAATGGGGATTGCAAGAGGTTCCTCGTGTTGCAAGCTATAAAGGTTTAGTTTTTGGTTGTTGGGCAGATGACACACCCGAATTACTTGATTATATGGGAGATATTGCTTGGTATCTGGATGCAATGATTGACCGCCGTGAAGGTGGCTCGGAAGTCATTGGTGGCATTCATAAATGGGAAATTAACTGTAACTGGAAATTTGCAGCAGAACAGTTTGCTTCTGATCAATACCACGCGCCGTACTCGCATGCCTCTGCAGTACAAGTTTTAGGTGGTAAACCAAATGATGATGCTTCTAAAGCATTAGGTACAGCACAAACTGCACGTCCAGTGTGGGAAACAGCAGAAAGCTGTGTGCAATATGGTCAACGCGGCCATGGCTCAGGTTTCTTTCTGACCGAAAGACCAGATGCTAATTTCTGGGTAGATGGTCAAGTAGCGGATTACTTCCGTGAAACCTATGAAGAAACCAAAGAGCGTTTGGGCGACACACGTGCTTTACGCTTGGCTGGACACAACACCATGTTCCCAACTTTGTCTTGGTTGAATGGTATGACGACGATGCGCATTTGGCATCCACGTGGACCAGATAAAACTGAAGTTTGGGCGTTCTGTATCACGGACAAAGCAGCTCCGCAGCACATCAAAGAAGCGATGGAGTTGAATGCTTGCCGAGCATTTGGCCCAGCTGGTTTTGCTGAAGCAGACGATGGTGAAAACTGGATTGAGATCCAGAAAGTGTTACGTGGTTATAAAGCGCGAAAAAGTAAACTCATTATGGAAATGGGACTTGGCAATGAAAAATACCGTGAAGATGGTATCCCCGGTATTACTAACCATGTTTTTTCTGAAACCGCCGCGCGTGGCATGTATCGTCATTGGGCAAACCTATTGATGCATGAAAAATGGGAAGACGTGCAACGGGCAGATGAGGCGTATGAGCAAGAGCTTTTGAAAAAAGCGGCTAAAAAGGGTGAGAAGGAGCTTGTGAAATGAACCAGATCATTGACTCATTAAAACCACAGCCAGTATGGCGTTCTATTGGATTGGAACTTCACCACGACATTAGTCAGTTTCTATATGCAGAAGCACAATTGTTAGATGACTGGAAATTTCGTGATTGGTTGGAAATCTTAAGCGAAGATATTTTATATACGCTCAAAACGACGACAAATGCGCAAACACGTGATCGTCGTAAATGTATTGCACCACCATCAACATGGATTTATCACGACGACAAATTTGTACTAGAACGCCGTGTAGCAAAATTAGAAACAGGGATGTCGTGGTCCGAAGAACCGCCATCACGTACTCGTCACTTGATTACTAATATACGGGTCGAAGCAACTGCACAAGCAAATGAATATCAAGTTTTTAGTAATTATTTGCTTTATCGCTCGCAAAAAGAAAAAGACATACTGACCTATATTGGTAAACGAGTTGATCTGATTCGAAAAGATGAGAGCAGTAGTTTAGGTTGGAAAATTGCTAAACGCGATATCACCCTCGATCAAGCGACTTTGATTTCTCACAATATTACGGTGTTTTTCTAATGAATAAGATTTTTGTTTGTCAGATTGATGAGTTGGATGAAGGCGAAGCACTGAAAGTAGATTGTAATGTAGGTGATATTGCCGCACTTGCTGTGTTCAATTTCAATGGTGAATTTTTTGCCATGAATGATAAATGCAGTCATGGTAATGCTTCTATGTCAGAAGGTTACCTAGAGGATGATGGCACGGTCGAATGTCCACTTCATGCATCACGTTTTTGTTTGAAAACTGGCGTACCACAATGTGTACCAGCGACTGACTCGATTCAGACATTCCCTGTCGTGATTGAAGATGGTGCACTTTATGTCGAAATGGTAGGAGCGTAATGATGGGCTGGCTAGAGGGTGAAGTTGCGCTAATTACTGGTGGCGGTTCAGGACTAGGGCTTGCGTTGGTTGAGCGCTTTTTACAAGAGGGAGCACATGTTGGCGTGTTGCAACGATCTCAATCAAAAGTAGATGAATTGATTGCACGCTATGGTGACAAAATCGTAGCAGTGACAGGAGATGTGGCTAATTTTCAGGATAACGTTCGTGCTGTGCAGGCTACCGTAGAACGTTTTGGAAAACTTGACTGTTTTATTGGTAATGCCGGTATTTGGGATCATTATGCCGACATCGTTAACATGAGTGGCGAACAGTTAGATAAAGCCTTTGATGAAATCATGAGTATTAACACGAAGGGTTATTTGCTTGGTGCAAAAGCAGCTTTAGATGAGTTACTCAAAACTGAAGGCTCAATGATTTTTACCTTATCTAACTCAGCGTTTTATTCATCTGGTGGTGGTCCAATTTATACCGCATCAAAACATGCTGATGTAGGTTTAGTGCGTGAACTGGCCTATGAGTTGGCACCGAAAGTGCGTGTGAATGCAGTTGCTCCATCAGGCATGAATGTCAATGTGAAAGGTGCTGCATCCCTTGGACAGGAAAATCTAGGATTACTTGATGCACGTGATCCACAAAGAATTGGGCAAGGCATGCCATTGAGATTCTTACCAGAACCAGAAGACATGACTGGTTCTTATGTATTGCTCGCATCTCGTCAAAATAACCGTCCATTATCTGGCGTTTTTATAAATGCTGACTGTGGTTTGGGCATTCGTGGCTTACGCCAAGCGAACGCTGGTTTTTTTGATGCTTAATTTTAATCCGATATTAATGGACTAATAAGTCAGCTAAAAACTGTCTTATTTCGGAGCTAATCATGACTGTTAAACTTATTTGTGCTTCTCATAGCCCGCTAATGGAATTTGCGTCTCCGGCAGAAAAACAACAAGAACAAACGGTGCGTCATACTTTTGAAAAATTGGCTGCCGAGGTCAAAGCATACGACCCAACTTTAATTATTGCTTTTGGGCCAGATCATTTTAACGGCTTCTTTTATGATCTGATGCCGAGTTTCTGCGTGGGTGTCCGCGCAACAGCAGCAGGTGATTGGAATTATGGACCTGGTGAGCTTAATGTGCCTGAAAGCACAGCATTAAACTTAATTCGAAAAGTACTTGATGAAGGTGTGGATGTTGCATATTCATATCGTATGCAAGCGGATCATGGG
>NZ_POYH01000005.1:0-908 GCF_002899995.1 Acinetobacter sp. AKBS16
CCTGGTTTAGCAAGTACTTGACCACGTTGTACTTCTTCACGCTTAGTACCACGAAGTAAGATACCACAGTTCTCACCTGCACGGCCTTCGTCAAGAAGTTTACGGAACATTTCTACGCCAGTTACAGTTGTTTTAACTGTATCTTTAATACCAACGATCTCTACTTCTTCACCAACTTTGATGATACCAGCTTCAACACGGCCTGTTACTACTGTACCACGACCAGAAATTGAGAATACGTCTTCGATTGGCATCAAGAATGCTTTGTCGATTGCACGCTCTGGCTCTGGGATGTAAGAGTCAAGTGCTGCTACAAGAGCAAGAACTGATTCTTCACCGTAAGGACCAGCTTCACCGTTAAGCGCTGCAAGAGCTGAACCACGGATTACTGGAGTGTCATCACCTGGGAAGTCATAAGTAGAAAGAAGTTCACGTACTTCCATTTCTACTAATTCAAGTAATTCTTCGTCATCAACAAGGTCGCATTTGTTTAAGAATACGATGATGTAAGGTACACCTACCTGACGAGAAAGAAGGATGTGCTCACGAGTTTGTGGCATTGGACCGTCAGTTGCAGCACATACAAGGATCGCGCCGTCCATCTGAGCAGCACCAGTGATCATGTTTTTAACGTAGTCGGCGTGGCCTGGGCAGTCAACGTGTGCGTAGTGACGAGTTGGAGAATCGTATTCTACGTGTGATGTATTAATTGTAATACCACGTGCTTTTTCTTCAGGTGCTGAGTCGATTTGTGAGTAATCTTTCGCTTCACCGCCGTAAGTTTTTGCACAAATTGTTGCAATCGCAGCAGTTAAAGTTGTTTTACCATGGTCAACGTGACCGATTGTACCCACGTTTACGTGTGGTTTATTACGTTCAAACTTGGCTTTAGCCATGATGATCTTCCT
>NZ_POYH01000050.1:0-1984 GCF_002899995.1 Acinetobacter sp. AKBS16
AGAATACATTCATTATTATAATCATGAGAGAATCAAGGTGAAGCTACAAGGTTTATCCCCTGTACAATATAGAAACCAGTTTATAAAAACTGCTTAACTAACTGTCCAACTTTATGGGGGCAGATCATCCTACCGCAAAGAAAAGGGACGCAAGGGTCTAACGACTTATAGTGAAACTATAACCCGCCATGGATCTACGGTCTGCTAAAACCGACTGGCAATGTAGGCCAGCGGGACCATAATAATCATAAGTTTTTAATAGGTCAATTCAATTTAAATAAAATATTATAAAAATTTTAAATATAAATTTATATTTTAATTAAACTCAAAAGTTAATCGATTTAAATCGTTAAATTAATAAAAATAATAAAGCTAAACTAAACGTTTAGCCTGCTCTTAAAATGTATAACGGTAATTAATAAATACACGGTGTTGGTCCCAATCTTTACGGGTCATACCATTTATTTTTTCACCTAGGTTTGCATTTTCAAACTTTGACTCATAATGCAAAAATGAATAACGCACATCTAAGTTTTTTACCCACGGCAAGGCATAACTCACCGTAAAGTCAAAGTAACGCTCTTTACCCTCAATATCACTGCTAATGTTACTTTGGTGAGCGCCAAAGCCATAAATATACTTCGCTTCGGTTTTTAAACCTTTCACGTAGTCTTTCCAGTTATATTTCAAGCGAAGGGCAACGGCGGTTTCATCATTATTGGTAAAGTCAGGGCCAATGGTCGCAGAGGTCGGAAACGGGTTGGTGCCGTGATCTTGCGTTAAAACCGAGTTGCGGGCGGAGTGTACGGCAAAGTTATCTTCAATCCAAAAACCATCAAACTTAGAAACGGCAATGCCACCTTCAAGGTTATTTTTGGCCACATTTACATCGACAAAATAACCATTGCCACGGTTGTTAATGTCTTGGCCTTTGACACAGTCCAGCTCGGTTTCGGCACCACATTTAAACAGCTTGCCATCATCACGTGAGAAAAAAGCCCCTGTGTTAAATGTCCACACAAGGCCATGCAAAGGTAATTTATATTGAGCAATCGCCCCGTACTTTTTTAAATAATCTTTGCTATTTAAATATTCGGCATTCAAGCTCCAGTTTTTGTACTGATACTTGGCACCAAGCAAACCGACATAATCAATTCGTTCGTCATTTTCAGTCACCAGTTTTTCAAAAGAGTCCATGCTGCGCGGTTTCCAGCGGTCATAGTAGGCTATGTAAGTCTGTAGCTGATCATTCAGTTGAAACTGCCCACTCGCACCCGAAAAAGTGTCGGGCACCGCGCGGTTATTGGTGCTTTTAAGTAACAATGAATCTTGCAACTGACGGCCTAATTTAATTTCGCCTTTATCGCCTAGTTTTGCTTTGATATAGAGCTGTCCTAAAGTCGCAAAGTTTTGATCAAGCTTGCCGTTATTTTCGACCTCTAAAAGCTGAGCGCTCGGTTTGCCAGAGTCAAATAACTTGGTGACTGCATAGAGTGAACCATCTACTCCAAGCCAGTCCCACATGTACGGTGACTGATAATTTAACTCAAGCCCTAAGGCACTTTGTTCATATTCACTCGACGGAGGCGAAGGGTTGGCAAGCGTGGGGTGGGCAGTGCCTTCATCGTTCCAGTAACGGGTGTTGAGTTTTAATTCTAACTTGCCAAATTGTTGAGGAAGCTCTGCATACGCGTTGCTCACACTACCTAAACCAATACAGCCCCATAGCAAATATTTATTCATTTTAAATTCCTTTTTTTAGCATGAATAAGCCCTTTGCCTAACGCTGAGGTTAGGCAAGCTTTTTATGAAATGGATGAATTAAGGAGAGAGTTTTTCGAGCACTTGGCCTTTGGTTTCAATGGCAAACAAGAAGGTTACAAGCCCACCAATGAGTGCCACAACAGCCAGCACACTAAACACATATTGAATACCGTAACCACCAACCACCAGACCCACCATAACAGGCCCAATTGCAGAGCCG
>NZ_POYH01000051.1:0-22175 GCF_002899995.1 Acinetobacter sp. AKBS16
GAAAGGATTTTATATCCTTTACTTCCATCTAAATAAGCTTGAATGACTTTTAATTTTAACTCTTTTGAATGCTTCGGAATTGGCATAGGGCACACCTCATAAGTTTAAAAAGTCTAACTTATGGGGTGCAGTTCAGGACGGGAGGGGGACGCCCTCGTGCGTGCTGGTCCCTTGGATCCCAGTCTGCTAACCCCCTTTCGTTCTACCACCCTAATCAATTGACGGTGATTTTTGGTGGTAGAGCTCCATACAATTTAAGGAGTTGACCATGCCACGATATATATTTATCCCCTCTCCCTTATAAACTTTTTATTTATTTAAAATTTAGGTTTTCTATTATCTAAAGTTTTAAATCTATAAATTATTTTTATTTTAAAATTTAAGTCATTTTATTTTATTTCTTTTATAGGCGGGTTAACTATTGCCTTTAAAAATGATTTTAAAACTTAAAATATAGCGGTTTATTTTTTCTCATTGAGATATCCCCAAATCATCACGAGAATAATATGAAATTTTATAAAACTATTTTAGTTTTAGGCCTTGTTGTAGGCGATTACAGCGTTTCGGGTTGTGACCTCCACACTCAGCAGGAGTTTGAAAAAATTTGCCTGTCGGGTGGGCACACTCAAGCCAGTTGCGACTGTATTTACCAACGGCTCGAACAAGTGTATTCGCCTCAGCTTATGCAACGTCTAGAACATGTCAGTTTGCAAAGTCCTGCTCTCCCACAGGACTTTGCCCCTACTTTTTTTAGTGTGATGCGGCGGTGCGATAAAAACGACATGGGCTAAGCGTTTGGCTTAGCTCCCTTATCTCTGTGTCGCAATGGTGGATGACTTTAAATCAGCGCAAAAAATTAAAGTTCTGTTGTGGCACGGGGGCCTTAGGAAATAAGTTAACTCTACTGAACAATAAAAATATACAGTATTGTCTACCCCCTGTTTGGTATGATTTTGACACTTCATAAAGATAAGAAGGAATAAATAAATTTGGCAACACCATATATAACAATAGGCTGCCCTACTAGTGGTGGCGGTAAAGTAATTTCCGGGAACAGCATGTTCCTAATTGACGGGATTCCCGTTGCTTGTGTCGGTGACAAAGCTACCTGCCCAACTCATAAAGTTGTTGCAACCATTGTGTCAGGCGACCCGTATATGCAAATCTTTGGTAAAGCTGCTGCCCGTGTTAATGACTCTCTTTCCTGTGGCTGTAAGTTACTTCCACAACAGAACTTAGTAGTTCAAGACAATGGTGGGGGTTCTGCTCAAAGTTCACCAGTGAGTAAAGCTCAAACTCAAGATAGTTTTGTAGAAGAAAAATCTAAAGAATATGGTATTCAGTTCCAATTAAAGGATGAAAAGACCCAAAAAGTTTTTAGTGAAATTCCCTATTCAATTATTTACAAGAAAGATGGAAAAGTAGAAACCGGTTGGACGGATAAAGAAGGTAAAACCCATGTCATCAATGCTGACTCACCAGATGAAGTAGAGTTTCAGACCATTGATGCTTCTAAACCGTTACCTCCACTTTAAGGATTGAAAATGGCACAAGATAGAGTTTTCTCACCAACATTAATTCCATCTTTAGATAATGAAGTTAAAGTCTGTCATGCAGATGAATTATTAGACCCATTGTTATGCAATAGTATTGTTAAAATTCTTAATTATCATACTACAGTGCCTTACACCTTTATGATGAATCAAGGTCAATGGGATGGTGTTAAAAACAGAATACCTTTTGAACATGATTTAGCAATTCGCTTCGGGCTTGAGTATGATTTACGTCAGTTTAGTGAATCAGTTTTAGAAAGATATTCTTTTCATACAATGATGTATCTTAAGTTCACGATGTATGCTCAAAAGCATTCCTTAAATGAAGGCTCAACTTTTATCAGGGAACTTGCCAAAGATTCTTTTACAGCACGCATGGCAATTGCTAAGAAAAATTTTGGTGAAGTTATTGATCTTGCTCTTTCCAATGCAAACAAGCCTGTTTTAGCGGGAAATGCTATTGCCATCCATGAGAATAATGGACCATATCTAATTAATGAGAATATGTATAAGAAAGTATTTGGCCGTCCTTATGATAGTGCTACCGTATCGCAGTTTATACGACAATATCAATATACACCGCCACTTAGTAGTTTCTAGTCACGAGTAATAATATGAAGAAAACGATATTAATATTTTTAGCACCGCTTCTTTTGGTTGGCTTCAATGGATGTAAAGCATCTGAAAAAGAGGATGTAGATACATTTATTCAAAAGGACTTTAAGAATTACGTTACTGATAATAGAAAGTTGATTTTGGAAGCCAATAAAGATGTAAAACAAGAGCCAGCTCTAAAAGAGATTATTTTCAAAAATACTTTTGTAAAAGTAAGAACTGCACAAAGTCTACTGAATGATGAGTATGGTA
This sequence comes from Acinetobacter sp. AKBS16, assembly GCF_002899995.1. NCBI lineage: Bacteria > Pseudomonadati > Pseudomonadota > Gammaproteobacteria > Moraxellales > Moraxellaceae > Acinetobacter > Acinetobacter sp. AKBS16. Next base: position 2,421 of record NZ_POYH01000051.1, read on the forward strand.
ATTGGTTAACTGGCTTAGATAAAAATAAGTTTGATTATACCGACCTCAACGATGTCTGTTGGCTGACCGTCTACATGCAAAACTATATAAATAATATGGATGAGCGATATAAAGCCAATATCACCGAAGACACAAAAAAAAGTGTTAAGCAACTATACGAAGCAAGAAATGAAATTATCAAGCTAAGAGATAGCAAAGACAAGTCTTTAGCAACTTTCCAGCAAGTTTGTAAATAGTTGAAAATATTAATTAAATATTAATATATAAAGCTCTAATTAATAGGAGCTTTTAATAGCTAATTTTATAAATTAGTTATAGTTGAATCTAGTTATATATTCCTCTGCCTGAATAAAAAATGGTTAATTAATTGTGAAATCTAAACTTTGTATTATTTTATTGTCTCTTTTAACGGTAGCGTGTAGCCAAGTCCGCCCTCAGAAACATGGGATTACTGAAGCTGATATAAACCAAGCATATGAAGCATCACTCTATGCCCAGTTTAATCAGCTTTATTACACAAAATCCTTATATAAAGCAGCATACAATGAAGTTAACAAGGTAACTCAAACTAATGATCAGTTGCTAAGTTATGCCACTTTTTTAATGTATGCAGTCAATACAACTTACGATTCTTTAGACATAAAGCTTAATGATGATCTAGATTTAATGGCTTCTGGCAAAAAAAGTAAGATGTCTATTGATGCTTTAGATTCATTATGTGTAAGTAATAAATACATCGAAAAATATATAAAACTGAAAGAAAAAAACGGGAGCAAAGTTTCTGCTGAAGCTAAAGAACTTTCAAAAGAGGCTTTGGCCCTTCAACCGAAAATTGAAAAAATCATAATGAAAACCGATTCACCGTTAAATGATATTGAATGTAAAAAATTAAAGTAAGCTAGAGAAAGCCCTGATTGTTCAGGGCTTTTTCTAGAGAGAATTAAAGTTCTGTTGTGGCACGGGGGCCTTGAGGAATAAGTTAACTGATTAACAATGAGGTATAGATTTACTTATCGATCTTTTTTGTTCGCTCTACAGTAATGTATTCATTAGGAATGACTAACTGCTTTTCTATATCTTTCACCTTGTAAGAAACTAAAGTGTTTTTACCAATCCCTTGAAAGGGAACTTTCATATCCTTAAAAATAAAAATCTGGTCTTGACTTAGTTCTTTAGTGGTTGTTTTTGGTAGTGCAATTAAATTTGCATAAGGTGCCTTAATATATAACGTTGCTTTTTCTATTCTTACCCCTGTATTTTGCATAGTAGTATTAAGAAATACTTTACCAACATCCCCAAACGGAAACATATAAACCAGTGGAACTGTAATAAGAAAAAAAGCCATTTGTAAACAATTTTTTTTAGAATTTTCTAAACTTTTCAGTTTTTCTTTTGCAAATGTTTTAAGATTTTCACTTGCACTAGTGTCATCAATAATTTCCTCTATATTTTTAAACTTTTTATTAAAAATATGGATATCTTGACGATTAACATAAAAAGCATACGTTAGAAAAGCAATTAAGCTTACTGTAATAATTGCATAGAGACTTACTTGCCAGAATACGAAAAATAAACCATAAAATGTATATATAAAATAAATGAATAAACAAAATGTACTAATGCTAATTTTTGGAAAAGGCAAGTCATCTCTGAATTGCTTATGAGGTGGTAAGTATTTATTAGCTAATTTTAATATAATGTATATTACTGGCATCAAGGACATACCTAATAAAAATAACACTACACTTAATGCAAAATAAGCAGTAGAACAAGCTGCGAAAATTAGTAAAAAAACAAGTGTATCACCAAAGCTAATTTCTGAAGGGATATAACCGATTGTTAAAAGATAAGTGACTAAGCACAACACACCTATTGCAATACTCCCTTTGGTAATTGTCACCACTACTTCATGCCACGGTCCCAGAGTGTTTAAACATTTCTTTATTAAATTGTTCATTTAGTCTAACCAAATCTTATAAATTATTTAAGAATAGATGATTACCTTTTTCTTAAACCGCTCCCCAGCGGAGTAATCATCTTTTAAAATTTCCCAAAATTTCAGAGTATGTCCCGGCATACTGTTTAGTAATGTCCAAAAATTTAGGTATAAAATACCAAGATTACTTGCCACAATATTCTATAGACGAGGTATATCTCTAGCAAATCATCTAAGTGCGACATATATTGGCGTACTTTTCAAAAAAAAACTTATTTTTGTATGACTCGCTCTATTTAAAAAAAATCTTTTCATTCCTTTTTTGATAATATTCATTTCAACTTCCATTCAAGCTTTTATATTGCAGTTACTATGGCTATTAAAAAATCAGAACTTTATTCTTCACTTTGGGAAAGCTGTGACAACCTGCGTGGAGGTATGGATTCAAGCCAATATAAAGACTACATTTTAGTTTTACTTTTTATTAAATATGTCAGTGATAAAAAAGAACAATTAGATTTTATTGAGATTCCAGAATCGGCAACTTTTAGTGCCATGATTGAACTTAAAGGTAATGCTGAAATTGGAGACCTAATCAACAAACAAATCGTTGCCCCGCTTGCCGAAGCCTGTGCGCTAAATGTTAAGGCAATGCCTGACTTTAATGACTCAACCAAACTTGGCGATGGTCAAGAAAAAGTAGATCGCTTAACCGACCTAATCGCGATCTTCCAACGACCAGAACTTGATTTCTCAAATCATCTTGCCAATGGCGATGACTTACTTGGTGATGCGTTTGAATATTTGATGGGGCACTTTGCTTCTGAAAGTGGTAAGAGTAAAGGTCAATTCTATACACCAACAGAAGTTAGCCGTATTGTTGCCTCGATTGTTGGTATTGATGAATTTGAAGCTCGTGGTGATACCACGGTTTACGATCCAACCTGTGGTTCAGGTTCCCTCCTTCTTCGTGTCGCTGCTAAATCTAACCGTGATGATATTTCGTTATACGGTCAAGAAAAAGATGCTTCGACAAGCATATTGGCACAAATGAACATGTTCTTACATGGTTCACCCACGGCAGAAATCCGCCAAGGGAATACACTTGCAACGCCTAAATTTCTTGTCGATGGGGAACTCCAACGTTTTGACTTCATTGTGGCTAACCCGCCATTTTCAGATAAAAAATGGTCGATGGGCTTAGATATTTCTACGGCAGATGCCGATATCTATGGTCGCTTTGAAGATTTTGGTATTCCTCCATCAAAACAAGGTGATTACGCTTACCTGCTCCACATCATTAAATCACTAAAATCGACAGGAAAAGCTGCCTGTATTCTACCTCACGGTGTTTTATTCCGCGGTAATGCGGAAGCCGATATTCGCCAAAAACTAGTAGATTATGGTTTTATTAAAGCCATTATTGGTTTACCTGCCAACTTGTTCTACGGTACGGGTATCCCTGCTTGTATTATCGTGATTGATCGTGAACATGCCGCAGCTCGTAAAGGCATTTTAATGATTGATGCGAGCCAAGGCTTTATTAAAGATGGTGCAAAAAACCGTTTACGTGAGCGTGATTTGCATAAAATCATTGATGCCTTTAAACATCCTGAAGCGCATGATGAGCGTTATGCACGTATGGTTGGTTTAGATGAAATCATTAAAAACGGCTATAACCTGAATTTGCCACGTTATATCGACAATAGTGAAGCTGAAGATATCCAAGATATTGAAGCGCATTTACAGGGTGGTATTCCAAATGCAGATATTGAAGATTTAGCCGACTATTGGAAAGTTTGTCCTCAGCTTAAAACCAAACTGTTCAGTCCTCTACGTGAGGGTTATGCTGCGCTTAACTGTGCAACACATGAAGTAAAAAGTTTTATCAACCAAGATGCAGAATTCGTTGCATTTAAAGAAAAAATGCAAGCGCATTTCCAAGTCTGGGCAGATCAAGCAGAAGTCAAACTTAAATCACTCAAAGCCAATGAATTCGAGCCTAAAGAATTAATTACTGAACTGTCAGAATCTTTACTTGCCCACTATAAGGGTCAAGATCTTGTTGATCATTACAGTATCTATCAAATTTTGATGGATTACTGGGAAGGCATTATGCAGGATGATGCTTATATCATTGCTGCAGATGATTGGAAGGTCAATGCTGAGCGTATTATTGAAACAGTAAAAGGTCAGCAAAAGGATAAAGGTTGGAAAGCCGATTTAGTACCAAAAGAAATGGTGATTAATCGTTACTTTGCTGATCGACGTGATGAATTGGCACGTGAACAAGCCAAGTTAGATGAACTGACCCAAGAACTGACTGAGCATGAAGAAAATCATTCAGGTGATGAGGATATTCTTGAGCAAGGCATTAAAGACAGAGACGTGAAAGAACTGTGGCAATCTGAAGTGTTAGATGCTGCTCCAAAGGCCTATGCAGCTGATTTTTCAATTTACAGTGCAGCACAGCAACAATTGGAAAATGTGCAAGGTATTTTGGACGGTTTAGAAAAAGAAAATACGATTATTGCCTTAATGCTAAAAGCCAAAAATACCACAGCCAAAAAGATGGCTACTTTTGCTGAACAGCAGTCGAGCGAAGAAAAGTCGATTATTGAGCGTTATGCTACTGCCTTTACGCAATTGAAAAATGCACAAAAACTCATGAAAAATAAATATGAGATTTTTGAAAATGGTATTTCTGAGTTAATCAAAAATAATCAAGGTGAAGATTCGCTAGATAACTTTGATAATTTGGCGGTGCTTTATCGTTGGATGGATTTAACCAACAAGATTAAAGCTCAAAAGACTTTGATCAAAGATTTAGAAACCAAACTGGATACCGATACCTTTAATTATTATGCCAATTTAACCGAGTCTGAAATTAAGGAATTGGTAACCGATGATAAATGGCTTGCCGATTTAGCCAAGCAAATTAATGCTGATGTTGAGCGTGTGGCACAGCGTTTAACGGTGCGTGTACGTGAGTTGGCGGAGCGTTATGAGTTTACTTTAGGGCAATTGACGCAAAGTGTTGAAGATTTAGAGAAACAAGTTGAAGCTCATTTAGTTGCAATGGGGTTTGAGCTATGAAAAATAGTTTAATCAATGAAATTCGACTGCCTTCAGGTTGGGAATTAAAAAATTTAAAAGATATGACTTGTTCTTTTAAAAGTGGTTTTTCTATTACTTCAGAAAATATTTCCGAAGATACAACCTTATTCCCTGTTTATGGTGGTAATGGATTACGTGGTTATACCTCAACCTTTACACATGATTCTGCTTATACATTAATTGGTAGACAAGGCGCCTTATGTGGAAACTTAAATTATGTTGAAGGTAAAAGTTTTATTTCTGAGCATGCAATTGCAGTGAAAGCAAATAATGAGAATGAAACTAAATTTCTATATTATAACTTCTCAAGGCTTAACTTAAATAAACTCTCAGAAGCCTCAGCACAACCAGGTTTATCAGTTGAGAAACTTTTAAAACTTGAGACTCTTGTACCACCACTAGCCGAACAACAAAAAATTGCTCAAGCCTTAACTGATGCAGATAACTATATTTCTGCATTAGAAAAGCTCATCGAAAAGAAAAAGCAATTAAAAGAGGCATCTTTAATCTCAATTTTTGATTTTAATAATGCTGAATGGGAAGTGAACCCACTTTCTGATCTATGTACATACTTAAATGATGGAACACATTATACGCCTAAATATACACAAGAAGGAATTCCTTTCTATAGTGTTGAAAATGTCACAAACAATGAGTTCTCTGATGTTAAATACATCTCAAAAGAGGAACATGAAACTCTGATAAGAAGATGTAAACCTGAAAATGGTGATATTTTAATGACAAGAATTGGTAGCGTCGGAGTTACTAAACTTATCGATTGGGACATTAATGCGAGTATTTATGTAAGTTTGGCACTTCTTAAATTCAAAAATAGAGAATTTTCAAAATACTTTTATGCTTATAGTAAAACTCCGAAATTCTTACAAGATACTTTGAGCCGTTCTTTAATCAATGCAACACCTCAAAAAATTAATATGAATGAAATTGGAGATATACCTGTTTATTTTCCTAAATGTCAAAATGAACAAGTAAGAATTGCTAACATTATTTTAAACCTTGAAAAAGAAATTGAGGTCTTAAATATTAAATTAAGCAAAGCAAAATTCTTAAAACAAGGCATGATGCAAAAACTACTCACTGGCGAAATTCGTTTGGCCTAGAGCATATATAAAATTTTAGGGGGAGTAATACACAACATGACTTTAGACACAATTAATATGGACTATACCGTAAACAATGAAGTACATACCCAACAACAAGTCATTGCTGTATTACAAACCCTAGGATTTAGCTATTTAGGTAACTGGCAGTACCGTGAAAACAATAGCAATATTGAACCTGAATATCTAACCGAATTCTTAAAATCTCAAGGTCATTCAGACCATGAAATCAGTAAGGTTTATGACGAGTTAAATAAAGTTCTGTCAAATAAATACGATGGCTTATACGAAGTCAATAAAGCCTTCTATGGCAAATTGCGTATGGGCGTCGGCGTTAAAATGAGCGCCGAAGAAAATGAAAAAACTATTTTTCTCATCGACTGGAAAAACCGAGCCAATAACCGCTTTTATGTGGCTGAAGAAGTCACGCTTAAAGGCGTTGAAGCAGAACGTCGTCCTGACCTCGTGTTATACGTTAATGGTATTGCCATTGGTGTGATAGAGCTAAAACGTGGCAGTGTGTCACTCGGTGAAGGTATTGCTCAACTGGTCTCCAATCAACAAGCTGAGTTTAACCCTTGGTTCTTTAATACCACACAACTTTTAATTGCAGGGAACACTTCACAAGGCTTGCAATACGGAACGACCCTCACCCCATCTAAATTTTATTTAAATTGGAAAGAAGATACAGACGTCGAAGAAGATAATATTCTGTTTAAATATTTACGTCGCTTATGTAACCAAGACCGCCTATTAGAAATCATCTACGACTGCATTATTTTCGATGCTGGCGTCAAAAAACTGCCTCGCTCACATCAGTATTTTGGTCTTAAAGCGGCACAACAATACGTCAATAAAAAACAAGGTGGGATTATTTGGCATACCCAAGGTGCAGGTAAAAGTATCTTGATGGTGATGCTTGCTAAATGGATTTTACAAAATAAACCCCATGCCCGTGTTGTCGTCATTACTGACCGTGACGAACTCGATAAACAAATTGAAAAAGTATTTACGCAATCAGGTCGAAAAGTCACTCGTGCAAGCAGTAGTGCAAACTTAATGAGTGCGTTACAAAATCCTGAGGAACGTTTACTCTGTACCCTCATCCATAAGTTCGGACAGCGTGATGTTGAAGATATTGATGCCTTCATTGCTGATCTTGCCAAACAAAAATCTAAAGTATTTGGTGAGGTGATCGTCTTTATTGATGAATGTCACCGTACCCAAAGTGGTGATTTACACCGCTATATGAAAGCTATCATTCCACAAGCCGTAATGATTGGTTTTACCGGAACACCACTTCTGAAAAAAGATGCGAAAAACAGTTTAGAAGTATTTGGTGGTTATATTCACACTTACTTATTTAAAGAAGCGGTAGAAGATGGTGTTATTCTAGACTTGGCATACGAAGCACGTGATGTCGATCAATACATCTCTGATCAAGATGCCATTGATGATTGGTTTAAAGAAACCGTGCGCAACCGTAATTTAAACGAATGGCAACAAGTCGAGCTGAAAAAAGAATGGGGTACACGCCAGAAACTGAATAGTTCTGAGCAACGCATGCGTAAAATCATGCTCGATATCAATAATGACTTTATGCGAAGAATTCCGAGACTTAAAGAACGTGGTACTGCCATCTTAGTCGCATCAAGCATTTATGAAGCATGTAAGTACTACAATTTAATTCAAGATAGTAACTCCCCGATTCTACGAAAGCGTTGTGCGCTAATTACCTCTTATGAACCTAGTCCTGCTAAAGTCAGTAAATCTATTGTTGATAGCCATACCGAAACGGAAGACCAATACATTTATGCAACTTATGAAAAAATTTTGCAAAATGTAAAATCTGAACCTCAAAAAACCAAAGCAGAAACCTATACCGATAACGCAAAGAAAAAATTTGTCGATCATCCAACAGAAATGAAATTGCTGATTGTTGTCGATAAGCTTTTGACAGGTTTTGATGCACCCTCTTGTTCAGTCTTGTACTTAGATAAATCGATGCAAGATCATGGACTTTTCCAAGCCATTTGTCGTACTAACCGCTTAGACACTGCCGACAAAGAATACGGTTTAATTATTGACTATAAAAACCTATTTCAGAAAATGGCAAAAGCCATTGCCGTTTATAACTCTGAATTAGACACTTCAGCATCTGAAGAAGCACAAATTGAGATTAAAAATCGTAAAATTATGGCGAAAGAGCATTTAGACAATGCGATGGAGCAACTCAATTTGCTGATGCAAATGGTGCAATCCAATAACTGTGAAGAAGATCGCCTAAAGTTCTTCTGTGGCAATTCAGAAAACCCTGATGATCTTAAAGCCACATATCAAAGACGTATTACCTTGTATAAGTCTGTTGCAACCTTCTTCCGTGCCTTTGCCAATGCCAAAGATGAATTGGCAGAAATTGGTTATACTGCTGAAGAAATTAAAGAAATTAAAGCCAGAGAAGCCTTTTATTTAGATTTAAGAGAAAAGGTTCGTTTACGTGCAGGTGAATATCTCGACCTCAAAACCTTTGAAGCAGATATGCGTTATCTGATTGATAATTATATCGATGCTAAGAATTCGGTAAAAGTCAGCTCATTTGAAGATAAGACCCTGATTCAATTGATTGTGGAAACAGGTATTGCAGAAACAATCACCAAAAAATTAAACAATATGAAGGATCGAAACTCAGTCGCAGAAACGATTGAAAATAACATCCGTAGTACCTTAATTAAAGACCATCTCGCTGACCCTGCTTTCCATGCCAAAATGTCAGGATTGTTAGAAGAAGTGATTAAAATCCGTAAGGACAGTGCAGACCGTTATGCGGAATACTTAAAGAAAATTGAACAACTCGCTAAGCAAGTACATTCAGGTACAGTAGTTAAAACCAGTGCTAGAATCGATACCACGGGTAAAAAGGCTCTCTTCAATTTATTTAATCATGAAGAACAAGCTCTCGAACTACATGAATTTGTGCTAAACAATAAACCTGCAGGTTGGCAAACACATCCACTTAAAACCTCAAAATTACGGAATATGATTAAGAAACAAATCCAAGATGAAAATTTATTAGATAAACTCATGGATATCTTCACAGGACACGACGAGTTTAGATGATTATCCGCATTGGTGATATTACGATTGACCTAACACTTAAAGATATTGAAAACATTCATTTAAGTGTTTATCCACCTGAAGGTACTGTCAAAATGACGGCTCCTTCATATGTGTCTGAAGAATCGTTAAAACTCTATGCAATCTCTAAACTTTCTTGGATTAAAAAAGAACAAAAAAAGTTTAAGCAACAATCCCGAGAAAGCAAACGTCTATATGTCGAAAGAGAAAGTATTTATATTTGGGGGCAACGTTACCTGCTTAGCGTCGCAAGAGCCGAACGCCCATCTATCAAATATGACTCATTTAATATGGTCTTTCTCTGCCCAGAAGATTACACCTTAGAGCAACGTCAAAAATACGTAAATCGTTGGTATCGAAAGGAATTACGTAAATTTGCTGAACCTCTGATTTTACAGTGGGCTGAAAAGCTGCAGGTTCAACCGAACAAATTGCTTGTAAGTACCATGAAAACCAAATGGGGTAGCTGCAATCCCAAAGACAAAAATATTCGTTTAAATACCGAGCTTGCTAAAAAGCCCAAAGCGAGCGTTGAATATATTATTGTTCATGAACTTATACATTTGCTTGAAGCAAATCATGGTGACCGATTTATTAGTCTTTTAGATGAACATATGCCCGATTGGCAACACCGCAAGCAAATGCTTGGCGAGATGCCTTTACATTTTGGTTAAAGGAGCATTTAGCTTTGATCGATCATCTAACCATGCCAAATGACATAATTATTTTCTCTCCCCTGTGCATAAGCCCACTCCGCCACCTTATGCGAGCGCTCTTTATCTGTTAGGAAACCCAACACTGCTATTCGTTCTACAATGATTAAGTCTTGCTCTTCATTACGATCATACCACTTATACAAAAACTCATCTGATGCAAGCAAATTACTTTTCTTAGAATTACAATTTGAATCTGACAATACAAAATTATGTCCTGTATCCGACGGGTACATTGACCAAGGGATAAAATGGTCGACTTCATAATTGCCTTTTCGCATCGGCTTATTGCAGTAAAAACATTTGCAGTCTTGCAACTCAACCAAGACATTTGCTACAGCATTTAACTGGTTGCGGCTCGGCTCAAACATGAATTGTTCGAGATTAGGTAGCTGATTCAAAACTGGTGCATTAGTGTTGTTTTTACGGATATAGTCAATCCAACGTTTTTGACAAAGCTCTTCAATAATCTCACTGAATTGTCTTAAGCAGAACATGACTTGAGGCAAAAGGATCAATTGCTTTCCACACCGATCGAGCTGATATAAGAACTCAAAATTTTGACCATTGATATTTTGCAAGTAACGAACAGGCATTTCTTTTACTGTTCTTGCTACATCCTTAACTAGCTTCAACCATACGAATGAATCTCGTCGTAAAAGTCCAAGAGATGAGTAGCTCTGCCGAAGTTCAATGATTAGATTCACAATAGCGGCTTGCTTGCCATTGTTCTGATTCAAAATCAGTATTCCTTCATCATTAAAGGTATATGGGACAGCCTGCTTCCAATACAGTTCAATAAACTTTTCTGCAATCTCGGCATATTCAAGTGATAGGCCCTCACCTGAGTCTTCACCCTTTTCAATAGCCAATCGGCTGAGACTAATCAGTAATGCAAACTTATACGTACTACTAAAACTACCCGACTGCAAAATCAGCTGAATATTTTTGAGAAATTTTAGCTGTTCTGGTGCTGTAGGAATAAAATCAGGCATATTTTTTCCAAAGTAGATTGAGCCATTTTTCTTGACGTTCAGGTCGCTGATCTGCCGTAATCCAATGCTGGATCTGTTGAACAACATCAAAATGCTCAAGTAATGCCTTTGCCTGAGTTCCATTTAAATCTGTGAACTTCCGACCATCCTTTTCTCGATCACTGTCGCCATATTTAAATGACATATACAGCACGCCATTTAGTTTCAAGGCATTTATCAAATTTCCTACGACCTCAGCTAAACCACTACGTTCACAATGCAATAAAGATGCACATGCCCAGACTCCATCATAAACTCCATACTCACAGACCTCATAAAAGCTCTGTAACTTAATTTAAGCGCCTGTAAGAGAGGTTGCTCTTTTTACCAGTTCTTCTGAATAGTCGATTGCATCAATGTGATAGCCTTTATGTTTTAAAAGCCAATGTGTCACGACCAGATCCACACTCCACATCAAGGATACGAGCAGATTCTGGTAATTCAGCTAAAAATGGTTGGTATAAGCTCTCCATATCAAGGTTCAACGTTGCATCAATAAGTCATCTGCAAAATTATTATAGCAATCAATTGTTTATAATAATAAAAATAAATAATTCAATCACGTAGCTTAGTATTCAATAAAAAACTTATTAATAAAAAAACCCCGAAACTTACGTTCCAGGGCTTTTTACGAATTTTGGTGGAGATGGCGGGAGTTGAACCCGCGTCCGCCAGCACTACGCTCGAGAATACTACATGCTTAGATATCGTCTATTGTTTTAACACCAAGTGACCCGACGAACAGGGTACAAGGTGCGATCCTCTAAGTTTGGTATAAAGCCCCGAGGCTTGACTCTATACGGACTTGTGTGCGTGCGCTTCAGTCGGGTTCCCAGACCACAAGTATTCTAGGAAGCGGACAAGCGGCCCTTAGGCAGCTAGAGCGTAAGTTTCGTCGTTTGCGACTATTTAAATGCAAATTTTATTTACGAGAGAAAATGCGCTCTCGGCATGCATCTATGAGTTTCATCACCGGCGTCGAAGCCAATAACATCCCCATGAATGTCTGCACATCATAGCATAACTAAAATAAAATGCTGTGCATTTTATCAACAGTCTGCCACTGATGAACATACTTACATAATTGAGTGCCTTTTGTTTTTTTCAAGGCCCCTTATAAAAAAAGCTGCCAAAAATGACAGCTTTTTTTTAAAAGCTTGCTCTATAAAGCACCATTGCCTAACACGATCCCTTCACGGCGTGGGTCTACTCCACCTGCATATTTACTTTGATTATTTATATTTACTTTCATAATCGTTGAAATACCACTGGTTTGCGCAGTGTTAGAAATGCCATGCCCTTTTGCTTTTAAGCCTTCAATTAGGTCAACTAAAGAAAGCTGTACGTTTGAACTATCAATATTGGTGTTTTTGCTATTGGTTGCGCCAAAGTTTACAAGCGAAGTCGCCTGCTGTGCATTTAAGTTCCAGTCCAATGCACCCACCAAAGTTTTAACTACATATTGAATGATGGTACCGCCACCTGGTGAACCTGTTGCCATATAAAATTCATCTGGCGTGGTGCCTTTAAACACTAAGGTTGGCGCCATAGTACTTCGTGGGCGTTTGCCGCCTTCTACACGGTTGGCAACTGGTGCCCCAGTGCTGTCATAAGGGTTTGCGCTAAAGTCAGTTAACTGGTTTGACAGCAAGAAACCATCCACCATGTGGAATGAACCCATGCTCGATTCAACAGTCGATGTCATTGAAACCACATTGCCATAGGCATCTACTATCGTAAACTGAGTTGTGCCATGCTCAACAGTGGTATCTACACCTGCCGCTATATTGAAATTACCTGCTGGTGCTACGCCCATACTCTGGTTCGGGTTAATCAATGCTGCACGTTGCTTTAAGTAGTTTTTATCAATAAAACTTGGAATACCCTGTGCTGGTAAAGCAACAAAGTCGGTATCTGCCACATATTTGTCACGGTCAGCATAGGCCAAACGCTCTGCCTCAGACACTAAATGCACGCCCATCACATCGGGCACACCGCCTTCATTTTCAGGGTTTTTAGGTGGATAAAGCGACATATCAAAGTTTTCTAAAATACCCAGCGTCTGTGCAACTGCAATTCCTCCCGAAGATGGAGGTGGCATGGTACATACATAGTAACGGTCACGGTACGTTGTACAAATCGGGTCGCGTTTTTTTACCTGATAGTTTGATAAATCCTGCAAGGTCATCAAACTTGGGGTAATTGGAGTCCGTGCTGGGTCGTCACCCACGGTTTGCCCTGCTTTTGCCACAATGGCTTGCGCAATTGGACCAGTGTGCAGTGCGTTTGCCCCTTGTGAAGCGAGTGCTTCAAGTGTTCTGGCATAGGCTTTATTGGTCATGGTCTCGCCGACTTTACGTGGTGATCCATCTGGGTAGAAATAAGTCGCCATTGCATTTGCATCAAGTGCTAAATTGCTTGCATTACTTGCAATGGCATCTGCCAAACGCCCCGGAATGCGAAAACCGTTATCAGCCAAACCAATCGCTTCACCAAAAAGTTGGTTCCACTTAAGTTTGCCATGCTCTTTTTGTGCTTGTTCCAATAAACGCATCACACCCGGCACACCAATCGAACGACCGCTACGGCGGGCACTTGGTACAGGCGGAGGTGAATTTGGGTCATATATATTTTGGCGAATTAAATAATATTCGTTGGCTGCCGCTGGTGCGGTTTCACGGCCATCATAAGCCGTGACTTGTTTGGTTTTGGCATCGTAATACATCATAAAACCACTACCGGCAATGGTACTCGACTGTGGCTCGACCAAACCTAACACCGCTTGTACCGCAACGGCTGCATCGACTGCGCTACCGCCTGCTTTTAAAACATCACAACCTGCTTTTACCGCAAGTGGCGTATTTGCCACCACCATATATTTATCTGCGTATTTAACCGTGTTACCGAGTCTATAACCCGATGCACCCTCTGGCGCGGCGGGGTCACCATTTTGGTTTGAACCGACCACCACGCTTGAACCGTCTTGGGCCAGTTTGCTACAACTGGTCGGGTCATTATCTACAATTAAATTGGGCGGGGTTGTATTTGAATCATCCTTGGGCTGATCTGACGAGGAGTCATCTCCACATCCTTGTAATAAACCGACTGCTAATAAACTACTGAACAAAAATGAATATCTTTTATTCACGTGATAACTCCAATATATACGCCTGCCTATCCATGCAATTGCCATGCAAGCTTCTTTGTTTTCAGGTCTTCAGTTTTTAATCTTTGTTAAAAATAAAGTTTTAATAATATTAAATGATTAAGGGTGTTTATTTTATGCTCTGTGTGATGTCTCCTTGTTTGTTATCACACTCTTTTATAACTGATTTGCCCAATTCTGGCATGCTTTATTTCTTTAAATACAGGCAAAATCTGCTATTTATAAACTCGCTCATTTTGTAGTAGGCCTAAAAAAAAGCACCTCCGAAGAGATGCCTTTTGATATTTAGTGAGAAGGCATACCGCTGACCTGTTTGGGTTTTGGACACAGCCAAATCACCAGCCCCGCAAAGACAAACACAATCGCAAACAGTAAAAACACATGGTTTGCCGACATGGTAATGGCTTCTTTATCGACTAGATTTGAAATAATTCCAAGCGTCGAGTCAGCCGTAAAACCATTTTGCAAAAGTGTGTTTTGTACTTCAGTCGTATGTAGGTTTGACACCATTTCACTACGGGCAACTTTGGCGTGGTCATCCCATACTGTGACTGCAATTGAAGCGCCAATCGCCCCTGCCATGGTTCTTAAGAAGTTCATGAGGCCCGCAGCAGATGCAATTTCTTGCTGGAGTACCGAACCAAGTGCAATGTTAGACAGTGGGATAAAGAAGAACGGCACTGCAAAACCTTGCAGGATTTGCGGCCAAGCCAGTGCCATAAAGTCGGCATCTGTGGTCCAGAATGCCCGCATTAAGGTCACAATACCCAGCAAAATTAAACCAAAGCTCGCCAGCGCACGCGGGTCATGTTTGGTCGAAAGTTTTGCCACAATCGGTGACATGGTCAAACTACCAAAGCCCATCGTTGCAGTTAAATAGCCGGCCCACGTCGCGGTATAAGAAAGGTTCATTTGCAGCCACTGCGGAATCAGTACAATACTGCCAAAGAATGCGCCAAAGCCGAGCGACAAGGCCAGTACCGAAATGGCAAAGCCCCTATGCCTAAAGACTTTGACATCCACCACGGGGTGTTTGTCGGTGAGTTCCCATATCAGGAACACCACAAAGCCAATGGCGGCAGTTAAAGCTAAAACCACAATACTCGTGCTGTTAAACCAGTCGCGCTCATGCCCCAAGTCGAGCATAAGCTGTAACGCACCAATCCACAGAATTAACAGGCCTAAACCAACAGTGTCGATTCTTAAAGAAATAGTTTCTGTTTCGGCTACTCTTAACAAGCGCATTGCTGCTAATACACAGACAATACCAACAGGTAAGTTAATAAAGAAAATCCAATGCCAAGACAGGTTGTCACTAATTAGGCCACCCAAAATTGGTCCTAAAATTGGCCCGACGACTGTGGTCATTGCCCATAGGCCCATTGCCTGCGCATGCTTTTCTTGAGGGAAAATACGCATAAGCAAGGTTTGGCTGAGTGGCATAAGTGGACCACCACAAAGGCCCTGCCCAATACGGAAAAACACCAACATTTCTAACGATGTTGCCAAACCGCACAGGAAAGAAAAGACCGTAAAGCCAATTAAACCAAAGATAAAGACCCGCACCGTTCCAAAGCGGCCTGCCAGCCAACCCGTTAAAGGTACACAAATCGCTTCTGCAACTGCATATGAAGTAACGACCCATGTGCCTTGTGTGCTTGAAACAGCAAGGTTACCGGTAATATGCGGTACAGAGACGTTGGCAATGGTCGTATCAAGTACGACCATAAAGTTCGACAAGGCAATAACAAACGCTGCCAGTAGTAAACGGCCACCGCTTAACTCGGCAAAAGGTGTTTGCGTTTTCATAAGCGTTTACTTCGCAGATAAGTCGACTTTTGCTTCCATCGACAAGCCAACACGTAATGGGTGTTCAGCAAGTTCTTTCGGGTCAAGTGCAATACGAACCGGTAAGCGTTGAACCACTTTAATCCAGTTACCTGTTGCGTTTTGAGCCGGAATTAAGGCAAAGGCAGAGCCTGTACCACCAGAGAAGCCCACCACTTTGCCGTGGTATTCAACATCATCACCATATAAATCTGACGTTAATGTGACTGGCTGACCTGGGCGGACTTTTTTCAACTGACTTTCTTTGAAGTTAGCATCTACATATAAATCATTGAGTGGCACAATCATCATCATGCTTGTACCCGGTGCAACGCGTTGACCAACTTGAATATTACGGCGTGTAATTACACCATCAACTGGTGCACGAATCACGGTACGTTCCAAGTCAAGCTGAGCTTGTTCTACATGCGCTTGTGCAACTTGTACATCCGGAGTCGAGGTTTCGCTTACACCCTGAATTAACGCTTCGTTTGCAGCTAAGGTGCTTTCGGCTGCCTTACGACTAGAAGTCGCTTGTGCAAGGCCGGCTTTAGCAAGCTCTAGCCCTGCTTTAGCAGTTTCAACCGCACTTTGTGCTTTGGTGAGTTCTTCTTTAGACACAGCGCCAGATGCCGCAAGCTGTGCACGGCGGTTCAGTTCTAAAGCAGCTTTGTCATAGTCGGCTTGTGCTTGAGCAACCTGTGCTTTAGCACTATTAATTTCGTCAGCACGAACCACCACTTGAGAGTTTAAAGAACTACTGTTTGCCGCAGTTTGTTTATATTGACGTTTTGCTTTGGCAAGCTCTGCCTCGGCTTGGGCCAACGCGATTTTGGCATCACGGTCATCAATACGAACCAGCACATCACCGCGGTGTACTGTTTGAGTATCTTTTACCAAAACCTGAGCGACCTGTCCGCTAACCATTGAGGTAATTTGCGCGGTTTCTGCACCGACATAAGCATTATCCGTACTCACCGAGTGATTTAAAAATAATGCCCAGATTGCATATAAAATAGCGGCGATCAATAAAATCAGCGCAAAGAAACCAAGAAATTTTTTGCGCTTGTTTTGCATGTTGTCATCCGAGGCAGATGTTGTTGGCACTGTTTCTTGTACATTGCTTTGTGCATCAGTCATGGTATGTTCCTAAAGATGAGTTGGCTTTGCCATCAATCTCGCACTACACCTTGTTATAGAGTTTTTATTTTTCTATAAACAAGACATACCGCATTGTCAAAGGAGACAATTTTAACGCTAAAACCTCATGATATGAGAATAAAAAAATATAACTAATGCGTTCGTTCTAATTAAATTAATGTTTATCTCAAAGTTTTTGTGAAATTTTTATCTTTTTTAATATGAAAAAAAGCGCCCTGAGCGCTTTTTAAATGCTTAAAATGCCTAGATTAATAGGCATATGAGGCAATGCCGGCAGCAATCTGTTTATCTTCATCATTGACCATGGTCATGCGCATGGTACAGCCCTTGCGGCCTAAACGTAGGACTTCGGCACGTGCAATAAAATATTTACCACGCCCCGGTGCCAAATAATCTACACGCATATCGACAGTTGCCAAGCGTGTAACCTGTTTAATGGTTTCAGGCAGGGTTTCGGGGGTTGAACGGCGATAGAGATGTTCCATTGCCACAATTCCACCAATGCTATCAAGCAAAGTTGCAGCCACACCACCATGCAAAACCTGAAAAGCCAAATTGCCAATGAGGTCAGGTTGCTTTCAACATAGCCTTCAATGTGCCCATCTACCACACGCATAATCATTCCACTATGCTTAAAAAATGGACAGCTGTTAAACGCCTTACACAATTGGTTGAGAACCACATTTAGGTCGGTTTTGGCGCCTAATTGTATGTTCCCCGTCCAATTTTTCTTTTCATCACTCATACGTTGCCTAAATTTAAAAGCATGATAAACACCCATAATTTTGTACAAATCCAGCATTATGGGGCTACAATACAGCAGTCGGTTGACAGTAATGGAATATCCGCCAACCTATCCTAGTGTAATACCGAACATCGAGATTGTTATGACTTATACGTTCAATCGTCCTGCATTTCCAGCTACTCGCATGCGCCGTATCCGTAAAAATGACCAGTTGCGTGCGATGGTCAGCGAAACACAGCTCACTACCAATCACTTGATTTATCCAGTATTTGTATTACCGGGACAAAATCAAACCCAAGATATTCCAAGTATGCCAAACATTCAGCGTTTGTCGGCAGATTTATTACTGAAAAAAGCTGAAAGACTTCTGGAATTAGGTGTATCCAAACTGGCTCTTTTCCCTGTAACACCTCAAGAAGATAAAAGCCTTACCGCAGAAGCTGCATGGCGTGAAGATGGTTTAGTACAAACCACCTGCCGTTTGCTTAAAAAAGAATTACCAGAAATGGTGTTAATTACCGATGGTGCCCTCGACCCATACACGACTCATGGTCAAGACGGCATTATTGATGAAACTGGCTATGTGCTAAATGACGAGACTGTAGAATGCTTGATTAAACAAGCCTTAAGTCACGCAGAAGCAGGTGCCGAAGTGATTGCACCAAGTGACATGATGGACGGCCGTATTGGCGCAATTCGTCAAGCTTTAGAAGCCAATGGTCACATCTATACCAACATCATGGCCTACTCTGCAAAATACGCATCTAGCTTCTATGGTCCGTTCCGTGATGCTGTTGGCTCTGCATCCAACCTAAAAGGTGGTAATAAATATAACTACCAGATGGACTTTGCCAACCGTGCCGAAGCGTTACATGAAATCGCGCTTGATATTCAAGAAGGCGCTGACATGGTGATTGTAAAACCGGGCATGCCATATCTGGATGTGGTACGTGAAGTGAAAGATACCTTTGGTATTCCGACATTCATTTACCAAGTGAGTGGCGAATACGCAATGTTAGCTGGCGCAATTCAAAATGGCTGGTTATCAGACTCAGTGATTTTAGAATCGCTCATGTGTTGCCGCCGCGCTGGTGCAGACGGAATCTGGACTTACTTTGCAGAAACCGCTGCTGAAAAACTCAAGGAAATGAACTAAGTTCGCAGAGAAAGGATAACACTGCATGCATATTGCAATCATTGGCGCGGGCATAAGTGGACTAATGTCTGCGCTGGAGTTGGTTGAACAAGGCTGTACCATCAGCATTTTTGATCAACAACAAGCGGGACAAGCAGCCTCTTGGGCTGGTGGAGGTATTCTCTCTCCGATGTACCCGTGGCGCTATGTGCATGCAGTGAACCAACTTGCCCAATTTGGCAAAGCCTCTTATCAAGCATGGAACCAAAAGCTCTACCCTGTTACAGGGATTGATTTTGAAATTCATGACACAGGCATGCTAATTTTTGATGAAGAAGATTTTGACATCGGGCTTTCCTACGCCGAGCAGCATCAAGAGCCGATGCAGCGCTGTGAATATTTACAGCGAGATGCGCTAGAACAAGTTAATCCACATATTTCCGATCAGTTTCAAGAAGCCATTTATTTCCCTGAACTGTCTAATATTCGTAATCCACGCGTATTACAGTCCCTGATTCGCTATTTAAAACAACACCCAAACGTTGAGTTTTTTGAGCACACTCCTGTTAAAAAACTGATTCAACAAGGTGATGTGATACAGGCGCTCCAAACCGAAGATGGCCGCAAACATACAGCAGACCATTTTGTAATAACTTCGGGCGCTT
>NZ_POYH01000052.1:0-96634 GCF_002899995.1 Acinetobacter sp. AKBS16
ACTTGGTTATTCATACAGATGCAACAGTAATGCCACCACGCCGTAAAGACTGGTCAGTGCTGAGCTATATGATGGACCGTAAGTTTACTCGTCAGCAGTTTACAGTTTGGATGAATGCCGTTGAGCCATCACTAGTAGGTAAAAATCCTGTATTCCAAACTTGGCGTCCAGTAGTTGATATTGACCCTAAAAAAGTCATTTCAAAAGTGACCTTAACGCGTGCAGTTGTAGACTCGCAAACTATTGCTTTAAACAAAGAGCTACAACAACGTCACTTAGAACCAAACCGTAAAGTATTCTACTGTGGTTCATGGTCATGTGATGGTTTGCCAATTTTAGAGTCAGCAGTGACTTCTGCGATGCATATTGCTGAAATTTTGGGTGCACCTTTACCATTCGTGGGATTAAAGCCTAAGGTCGAAGTTGCCCCTGAACTCGGTTACTAAAATTGTGAAAGCAAAAGTTCGAGCAGCTCTTTCTCGATTTATCCCTCATAAATATGCAATTGATGCATCAAGTTTGGGGGATAGTAAAGAGCTTGCTTGGACAAACTTGGGTTTTTGGAAAAATACCCAAACCTACCGTGAAGCTTGTCGCCAATTGGCTGATCATTTGGCACAAGCTGTCAATTTAAATTCAAAAGATCATCTCTTAGATTTAGGTTGTGGACAGGGTGCAAGTTTATTGCACTGGTTACAGCACTATCACCCCAAAAGCCTGAATGCAGTTGAACTACAAGCCTCGTGTGTTAATAAAATTCAAAAACTTATTCCTGAAATAAGTCAGATTTTCTGTGGTTCATTTTTAAATTTAAAACAATTTGAATTTAAACAACGCTTCGATGTGGTGCTCTGTATCGATGCGGCTTATCACAGTCATTTAAATTCATTTCTGGATTCGGTTACTTCCATTTTAAATTCAAAAGGACGATTAGGTTTTCATTACTTGATGCGTGCCGACTCATGTCAAAACATGACAGCCTTTCAAGAACAAAAGTACCGTTATTTACTTAAAGCAGCCGATGTCACTTGGGATGCCTTACTCACGGAAGAGATACTGAGAACTACCTTGGAACAACAAGGTTTTACAGATATTAAAATCGAAGATTTGTCAGAACAGGTATTATTAGGTTTTTCACAGTATATTCAAAATCAACAAGCACAAAGCCATAACCGAGGGTTGGCAAATTTTAAAATCCAAATGACTGCAAAGTTATGCCAACAACTCTATCAAAATGGGTATGTACGTTATATTCAAATAACAGCAATAAAAAAATAGGGTGAGCCATGTCAGTTAAATATCAAGGATCATGTTTATGTGGAGCTGTGAGCTATCAAAGCGATGCAGAGCCACGTTATAGTTTTAATTGCCATTGTCGAGATTGCCAAAAGGCAACAGGTTCGGCCTATGCACCAATCGCTTTTTTTCATCAATCTGAATTGAAAATAAGTGGCGAACTTAAATATTTTGAGACATTAGGTTCTTCTGGTCGTCCCATTAAAAGAGCCTTTTGCCCGACTTGTGGTTCTCAACTTTTTGGCTTACCTGAACTCGTTCCTGAAATGATTTCAATACGCGCAGGCACTTTGGATGACCCAAGTCTCTATCATCCTAAAGCGGAGGTTTTTGTGAGTCAGACCTATGCTTGGGACATGCTGAATCCAAACCTTAAACACTTTGAAAAAATGATAGAGAAGAGCAAGAAATAAGGCTTAATTAAAGAAGCCAAATATTGCCAAAGCACAGATTAAAGTAAGACTGCCAAGAGCTAAAAATAATATGGTTTTTCTAAATTTTAGCTGAGGCATTTTACTTACAAGGATAATAAGGCATGCAAGTATGATCACTAAAGATTGAAAAAGGTTTAAAGGTAGATTAGACATGTCGTTCCTTGTTGTTTTTAAATTTATTTTAGAAATAAAGTAATAAACTCATTATATCGTTTTCTTATTTAATTGAAGAACATAACTTCTTATAAATTCATATTTTTATTTCCATGATAGATAAATCAAGTTTTAAATTTAAAAGAACCATGTACGCTTTTTCCTACATCCATTCAGGAAATTGACGTCTTTCTATGACCTCATGAATTGCCTATGATGAACTCATCAGTAACAGGAAGTTCCAAAACGTAAAACAACAATAATAAGTTTAAGTACCAGGACGTGAGGTATTACAGGATGTATGCCTAGTAACGAAATACGAAAAAAGCCCAACAGGATGTTGGGCTTTTTTCATTTCTTATTAACGAATTTCTTTACCACCTAAGGCAGCACAGTCAAAAGGTCTATTCCAAAACCTATAGACAACAAAAAACCTCATAAATCAAATATTCATGAGGTTTAATGATGGTGCCGGCACACGGATTCGAACTGTGGACCTACTGATTACAAGTCAGTTGCTCTACCAACTGAGCTATGCCGGCGATGTGGAGTGAATTTTACAGTTTCTTAAAAAAAATACAAGCCAAAAAATGAGCATTTAAATTTTTTCATATGATTTTTAAATACTCATCGGGTTTAGCCTAAAAAAGTTAGGGTTTTACTATATTAATGCGCTTTAGCATGTGAAGTATAAACCGCTAAAAATATTCCAATTAAAGACAAGACCACGGTTAAACCGACAATCGCACTCCAGCCACCGTGTAACCAGAACCAACCGCCCGCCGAGCCGACAATACTTGAACCCATATAGTAAAACAGCAAGTAAAGCGAACTGGCATGAGCTTTAGCTTGTTTGCTTTCGGCACCCACAGAACTACTCGTAAGTGAGTGGGTAATAAAGAAGCCTGTGGTAATAAATGCGATGCCAATAATAATGCCGAAAAGAGAGCTGAGCAGGGTCATTAGACTACCCACGATCATCAAAGCAAAGCCACTCATCATCATGGTTTTTTTACCGAAGCGATCAGCTAAGCTACCTGCCAACGATGAAGACACCATACCAAAGCTATACGACAAGAAAATAAGGCTAATTTGTGTTTGACTCAGTGAATAAGGTGCACCGCTTAAGCGGAAGGTTGCATAGTTAAACAGGGTGACAAAAACACTGGTGAGCAAGAAACCAATGGCAAACAGGCGTAATAATTTAATATTGCTTAAATGAGCACGCCACATTTGCATGTGAAAGCCTAAATTCAGCCCTTTTTTCTGCATAAAATTACGCGATACGGGAAGTAATTTTAAAAATGCAATTGAGCAAATAAAACAGATTGCTCCAAGTAGGCCTAAGGCGGTGCGCCATGAAAAATATTCAACCAAAATACCCATACCGACACGGCCCATCATGCCACCAAAGGCTGTCCCTGCAATATATAAACCCATGGTTTTACCGAGGTGTTCAGGTGCAATTTCTTCGGCAATCCAAGCCATAGTCACTGCGGGTACGCCACCAAGCAGTAAACCTTCTAACGCACGTGCTATGAGTAAACTGTGCCAGTTCGGTGTAAGCATCGAGACAATATTTAAAATTGCGGCACACAGCATTGACGTAAAGATCACGCCGCGACGGCCAATCGCTTGTGAAAAGGCACTCGATAGCACAATTGAAATTGCTAAAAAGGCAGTCGTTAATGACAGTGCCAAAGAGCTACTCGCAGGACTAATCTGAAAGCTTTGGCTAAATGCAGGTAAGAGTGGCTGTACACAATAAATTAGAGAGAAGCTAGCAAAACCTACGAGGAATAAAGCAAATCCTGCATGTTTATAAGCTTTAGTCCCTTTATGAATCCACTCACGGGAAAGAACAGACGTTGCCTCAGTGTTTAAGATACTGGGTGTAGATGAAGAGTTCATATCATGACCATGACAGAAAAAAGAGCAGTGCCTAAAGGCATGCTGAATCGAGAAAATTCGATAAATTAAAATTAGCAATTTAGAAGGTATTTTTCTAATATATTTAATAATGGGACACGATATGTTTTATATATAACAATGGAACTCAGGCATATACGCTACTTTTTGGCAGTAGCAGAAGAAAAAAACTTTACCAAAGCTGCGCAGCGCTTAAACATGAGCCAGCCACCCTTAAGTATGCAAATACGAGACTTAGAAGAAGAGCTCGGTGCAGATTTATTTATTCGTTCGCCTCATGGGGTGGAGCTGACCGAAGCGGGGCTTGCCTTTTTAAATGCAATTCAGCCAGTGCAGCAGCGTGTAGAAGATGCAGCAAACCTTGTTAAACAAGTGGCAAATGGCGAAGTGGGTCAACTACGATTAGGTTTTACAGGCACTTCAATGTTGAACCCTTTAATTCCTAAATGCGTTCGCTATTTCCAGCAGCAATATCCGAAAGTAAATTTAAAGCTTGAAGAAGCCAATACCTTGCTGCTCATCGACCTATTACTTGAAGACCGTTTAGATGTCGCAATTATTCGTTCGCCACGCAATATGCCGGATAGCCTCATTCTACAAGAATTATTAGCTGAGCCGCTCATTGCTGCTTTACCTTCAGAGTCTTTTCAACTCGACGATGCATCACAAGAAATTGATTTAACTGCGCTGCGAGAGCTTGATTTTATTGTCTCGCCACCTTCAGTGAGTGCAGGGCTTTTTGATGCGATTAAACAGGCCTGTCATGAGCGTGGCTTTGAACCGAAAATTGGACAAAATGCCCCGCAAATTGTGTCAATTTTATCGTTGGTGTCTGCAAACTTAGGGGTGTCTTTGGTTCCCGAGTCGACCAAACAATTGCAAATACAAGGTGTGGCTTATCGGTCTTTGAAAGCACCTATACCTACGGTGGGTTTAGGGCTTGCCTATAAAAAACATGCCCCTTCACAGTTGGCGATTAACTTTGCCAGTGTGGTGCAAGTGGCTTGTCACCACGCCAACAAAATAAATGAAATCAGCTAGTTTGATTTCGGCGCTCTGTTCATTAAAAAGATGCCTGAAATAATAAAAATCGCGCCATATAAAAACGATAAAGTCGGCTGTTCATGAATGAAAACCCAAGCCATGAGCGCTGCAAAAATGGGTTCTGAAAGCTCGGTCACTTGTACCTTTGCGGCACTCATATATGACAACGCTTTAGTGGTACAGAAAAAGCCGAGTATGGTTGGTAGAACAGCTAAACCAATCAAACCTAAAATGATGTCACTATTAAAAGTAATGCTATGCAAGTTTACTAAAAACGGAACCGCAAGATAAACGCTACCAAACAGCAGTAAGTATTTAGTCAGAAACAACCCGCCGTTTAATTTGAACTTTTTCACTAAAACCGAAAATAAGCCATAACCCGTACCGGCAATAGAAGCGTTGATCAGCATTAAAAGGCTATTTTCACCTTTCCACGAAATAATGCTAATCCCCGCAACTGCCAATAATGTTCCAATAAGCGAATGAATGTAGATGCTTTCTTTTAAAATGAACCGCCCAAAAAATAGGGCAGAGATGGCAGCCGAAGCCATGAGTACCACTACCACATTGGCCGCAGCACCGTGGTTATAAGCAATGGTCTCAAAAAAGAATAGCGAGAAAATTCCTAAAAAAGCACATATAGCAATTTGAGCAAAAACGCTGAGTTTACTTGGCGTGTTGCTAATAAAAGCAATCTTTTGGCTGACAGGCACTTTAAATAAAAACACACTTAAAAAGAAAAGGCGATAATGGTTTTTAAAAAGGCAATGTCTTGTGGGTTTAAACCACTGTGCATGAGTAATTTACTAATTACACCAATAGATGCATTTAAAGCCGCTGCACACAGTGCAAATAGGGTTCCAATAATTAAATTATTCACTCTTATAATTCTTCCTAATTTTTACGCATGCAGTCTACATTATTTTTTGGTTGAATATTCAATTAAAATAACCAGTTAAGGTTGAATGTTTTCAAAAATTTATTTTGTATGGATTTAACTATTTTTATAAAAACCTAAACTCTTCTAATAGACTTTTGTTTCAAATAATTGTGATTTATAGCGCCAGCTCATATTATATAATTAGTTAATTATTAAAGAATTTTAAAAATGATTAAATCGATTATTACAGGCTGCGCGGTTCTTACACTTTCAGCTTTGGCGGTGACCCATGCAGAATTTTCTTATGAACAAGAATTACAACAAGGCTGTAATAAAGTGAAGCAATACGCGAGCTTAGGTAAGAAATTCTACGATCAAAAACAATATAAAAAAGCGCTCGAAAATTTCCAGAACCAAGCCTCTTGGACTGCTTTTTGTAAGGCTAATGCAGATGAAACCACAGTTAAATTTACCGACCGTGATATTGAAGTTGCCAACAATAACGTGGGCTTAGCCTATGCCAAATTGGGTCAGCCACTTTGGGCAAGAGCATGGTTTATGCTCGATGAAAAATCAAAGTCTAGTCAATTTAACCTTAAGCAGTTGCCTCAACCTAAAGCATCAAATGATTTGTCGGGTGAGTACGTCCGTTACTCAGGTTTTGGTGAGTGGGATCACATCACGGTAAGCCGTAAACAGGGCCAATATACCATTGGCTATTCGGGCGTTTATATGGGACTTAGAAGCTTAATTTACGGCCCAAATATGGGTGAGTTTGACACCAAAATGCCGACCAATGCCAAGCAAACCATTTATAAAGATCAAGACTGCCGTATTCAGCTCGATTTTAAATCTAATGCGAAATTAGGAAATTATATTCAGGTTAAACAAAGCGAAGGTGAGTCGGGGTGTGGCTTTGGACATAACGTTTATGCCGATGGAACGTATTTAAAAGTTGAGTCTGGAAAATAAGATTAAACATATAGGAACACAATAATGAAAAATATATTTGCACCTTTACTGCTTGTGTCTACAGCTATTTTTTCTGCTCACATTTATGCAGAGCCGACTAGTACCTGTAAGGAAGTGAAATTCCAAAAGGCCGATCAGGCTTGGAGTGGGCACTATTATTTACATGGTGTGATGGAAGTCGGTTCAGAGCTTTTACTTCAGCCAGATGGCAAGTTTCAATGGATGCTCGCTGTGGGTGCTTTAGACCAATATGCCGAAGGCATATGGTGGAAAAATGGAGACTGTATTGGTTTAAAACCAGAGACTAAATTTAAAAAAGATTTAAGTATTTTCCCTGAAAGCCTAACGATTTCGGATAAATCCTTAGATGCGATCTGGGAAGGTGGACGCCAGCAAGGCACATATAGCAAAGACTAAATAAAAAAAGTCCGACACTGAGTCGGACTTTTTTATGGCCTATATATTAGTGATTCACCGCAGCAAGTTGCTGAGCGTTATAGCGAGCGCCCATGTTTGGATATCTTGCAATAATCGCTTCGATTTCTGCTAAATCTGCTGGTGTTAAATGAAGGTCTACAGCACCCGCATTTTCTACAAGTCGCTCGATTTTACGCGTACCCGGAATTGGAATAATGTCGTCACCTTGCGCAAAAATCCAAGCCAAAGCCAGTTGAGCCGCTGTCGCATTTTTGCTTTGAGCAAACTCGCTAAATGCTTGTGCCAAGCTTTGGTTATTTTTCCAGTTATCGCCCTGATAACGTGGTAACTGGCGACGGAAATCATTTTCGTCTAGGTTATTCACATCAAGCGTATTGGTAATTAAACCACGTGATAACGGTGAATACGGCACAAGGCTAATGCCTAACTCACGAATCGTTTGCAAATGAGTTTGCTCAAACTCACGGGTAAGTAGCGAATATTCATGTTGAACCGCTGCAATCGGGTGAATCGCATGTGCTTTACGAATGGTTTCAGCCGATGCTTCACTCAGCCCTAAATAACGAACTTTACCTTGTTTGACCAAGTCAGCCATTGCGCCAATGGTGTCTTCAACTGGAATGTTTGGATCAATGCGATGTGCATAATACAAATCAATCACGTCTGTATTTAAACGTCTTAAACTGTTTTCGACCGCAACTTTAATCCACTCTGGAGAACCATCAATATAAGACTCTAAAGAGTTTTTCGGGTTAAGGTTATCTTCTTTATAACGAAAGCCAAATTTGGTCGCCAAAAATACTTTGTCGCGGTGTTTTTCTAAAACTTTTGAGAGTAAAACTTCGTTTGCGCCGTTGCCGTACATGTCGGCGGTGTCCCAAAAGTTAATGCCGAGGTCTAATGCCTTTTCTAGAGTGGCAATGCTTTGTGTGTCATCTGAGGCACCATAGGCAAAGCTCATTCCCATGCAACCTAAACCAAGTGCTGATACTTTTTCGCCTGTTTGTCCTAAAGTTCTATATTTCATTTTTCACACTCTTTTTGCAAAATCACTTGAGTAGAAAAACTATAAAATGCTTTGGCTCAAACTGACGTATAACATTCAAACCAATAATTATAAAATTCAAATAATCTGTTTTTAGGCTACACAGTCTTCACGGAATTTTTTAGGCGAAAATCCGGTATTTTTCTTAAAGAAGTTAGTGAAATATGCTGAATATTCAAAGCCTAAGCTATAGGCAATTTCGGAAATATTCCAACTGGTGTGTTGTAGCAGGGCTTTGGCTTCTTGCGTAATGCGCGAGCTAATATGCTCAGACGTGGTTTTACCTGTGGCTTCTTTTACAGCTCGGTTTAAATGGTTCACATGCACAGACAAGCCATAGGCAAAGTCATTTGCAGTTTTGAGTTTAAGCTGAAAATGTGGCGAATCGATGGGAAATTGGCGCTCTAATAACTCAAAGAATAAATGGCAAATGCGCACCGAAGCATTACTATGTTTTTCAAACTGTTGGGTCGGTTGCATTTTCATGGCTTCATGCACAATCAGATGCAAATAATTTCTTAAAACATTGTATTTATGAATATAGTCTGAATTTATTTCATTCATCATCTTTTTGAAAATAAATGAAATTTCTTCAACTTGTTGATCGTTTAAAAAATATAGGGGGTCGCCGTCGACTTTAAACAGCGGTGAGTCTTTTAAAAAGCTTTGTCTAGATTCTTGGTTTACAAACTCTTCGGTAAATAGACAAAACCAGCCTGCTTGTTCAGGCGAATTAATTTCCCAAGCGTAGGGCACCATTGGGTTTGAAAACAGTAAAGCAGGGCGGTCGACTCGTATCCAGCGGTTGGCGTAGTGAAGTTCAAGTTGATGGAACCGAGTAATCGCTATCTCTGGTTAAAGAAAAGCGGCGATAAAAATCATGTATGGTTTCCATGTTTTTTGCCTGCATGCATTATCAATTTATTTAAAGTTATAAAATTCAAACTTTATTTACTGTAGCTTTTATTTATGGCGTGATCAATCTGTTCATTTAAACAGGTTTGAAAATGAACGATAAATTAACAATGAAGTAACCAGAAAAACTAAACTTTAAGAAAATATATTCTTAAAGCACTATGCCAATGAAAAATAAAAATAATCTTTATAAATGAATAGCCAATATCACATTGACACTTAAAAACACGCGGATTATCCTTTGCCTGCTGGCCTACATTGCCAGTCGGTTTTAGCAGACCGTCGTACAGATTACATCAGATTTATTCCTTCTGAGGGAGAGATCTGCATGTATTCAACCCGTCTCCCTCACGTTGCGGTAGGGCGAGAGGGGGACACCTTCGGGTGTGCTGGTTCTGTACCCAGTCTGCTAACCCCCTTTCGTTCTGCCACCATCTTTTAGCAGAGATAGGCAGAATCCTTATTTGTACAGGAATCCGTCATATGCGTACTATTTTATCTCTCTTATTGGCAACCTTTGCCAAAATCTTTGACTCTATACCCAACTGGTCTTTAAAACGGTTTAACCGACTCTAGGTTTTAAGCCATAGGTCATTACGACTAAAAAATCATAGCAACAATAAAATCCGAGATAGGCGAGCACACCATTTTTGTGCTGCTTTTGCACGCCTGTATTTAGCGCTCAATTTAAGAGCGACGGCATTTCTATCTCTTTTATTTACAACAAAAAATTATTTTAAGCGATATACATGAAAAATTTAGAAGCTTCATTTAGAGCATTGCGAGTGCTCCACACGGCAAAAAATTTATTTAACCAATACGGGTTTCATAAGGTAGGGGTAGACCGAATTATTGCCGACTCCCAAATTCCCAAAGCCACCTTTTACAACTACTTCCACTCAAAAGAAAGACTCATTCAGATGAGCTTAACTTTTCAAACAGACGCTTTAAAAGAAGAGGTATTTTCCACGATCTATTCGTACAGTGAACTGATGGTGTTCGATAAACTCAAGAAAATTTTCTTTTTACATGCTGACTCAGAAGGGTTTTATCGTTTGCCTTTTAAAGCAATTTTTGAAATAGAAAAACATTATCCTTCGGCTTATAAAGTGGTGGTTGATTATCGAAACTGGCTTATTCAGGAAATTCACAAACTACTTTTAACCGTAAAACCTGCCGCTACAGTTGAAGATGCGCATATGTTTTTGTTCGTGGTCGATGGCGCGATGGTGCAGCTTTTAAGCTCAAATCAAACTGATGAAAGGGAGCATCTGATTGATTATTTTCTAAGTCGGGTATGAGGGGGAAGGCCTATAGCTAGGCCTTTTTAAAATTTAAAAATTTGAGTACTCAATCATATATTTTATGGGGCTTAATCGCCTAAGGTAATTCTTAGTCTGTTTAATGCCCCCATTAAAGAAATACTCGCCGTTAAATCTACAATCTCTTTTTCACTAAAATGCTGAGCCAAACTTTCTCTGGTCGCTTCAATTTGTTTCGGGTCATTTAAATAGGTAATTGCAGACGCAAACTCCAAAACGACTTTTTGTTTTTCAGAGAAAGCTTTTGAATGTTTATACCCCGGTATTTGGTCGATAACCTCTTGAGCTATGCCAAAGTCTCTTAACTCCTTGGAATGAAAAGCACAACAATACGCACAACCATTGATTTGAGAGACATACAGCTCGGCTAAAGCAATTAGTTTTGGGTCTAAATCTGAAGATCTAATAGAAGAATGAGCTGAATATAAATGCCCGATGGTTTTCTTTGAAATTTCTTTATATTCCACAGTAAATATCCGTGATTGGTTAGATAGAAGCATTATTTATAATTAGGTATAGGTTGTAAATTAGGCATTTTTTTGTTATGTAGGTATATTTATTATACTTAGTAATCATCTATGAAAGATAACATTTCAGGCTGTACAGTCGAAGAAGCCATGACGGTGTTAGGTGGTCGTTGGCGCATGCTCATTATTTCTTTTTTATTAGAAAGAACAATGCGTTTTAATGAGTTACGCAGAGCAATTCCTAATATTTCTCAGAGAATGCTAACTTTAGAGTTACGTTTTTTAGAAGAAGAAGGATTTATTTCAAGAGAAGTCTATGCAGAAGTGCCTGTTAAGGTTGAATATTCTTTAACTGAGGAAGGCCGAAAACTAGAAAAATTAGTAGATGTATTAAAAGAAATAGGTGGATGGCTTAAATCGAGATAGTTTTATTTGTTGTAAGAGGAGTTGTTTGATTATTTTAAAGGTGGGAGGGGGAAAGGCTAATAGAGGCTACCTTAAAAGATTATTTTCTATTCAGTGTGTTAGAGCTATTATTTAAAAATTCTCCAAAAAAATATTCATCTTTGGTTTGAAAAAAGAAGTTAAATTCTTTGCTCATCATAGAGTCATGTTGAGCTTGCTTACGAAAAATAGGAGATATTTGGTTTAAATAATAATAAATACAGTCAGCCATATTATTAAATACTTTTAATGGTTTTAAGCTGGAATATAATTCTGTCAGTGCATTAATAATAGGCCGAATATCTGGGTTAAATGTCCATAGCAAAATTTCATTTTTCTCACATCTAATTACTTCATATTCTTCTAGTTTATTAGGTTGAATTGAGTAAATTTGTGCCCCATTTTTACTATAAGTCGAATATAATAATTTTGTGATTTCTAACTGTGAATGTGAAATTTCTTGTTCACGTATTAATTTAGATGTCTTCAATAAATTTGGTAGCTCATGAATATTCTGTTTCGTAAAATTATTGAAAGAAAGCATAACATTTTGGATAAGGTTTAATTCGCCAGTTCCTGTAATAATACCGTTTTCCCATGGAAAGAACTTTTGAACACCGTCTTGATATAAATATGAGCCATTATCCTGATACGATATAGTACTACGTGTGTCTGCTGTAATCACAATACTATCCTCAAGTTGAATAGCAAGAATAAAGGTCATAATATTAAGATAATTTAGTTAATTTCATGAAATCTATTGTAGGAAGACAAATAAATTTTTACCAGATAAGGTTTTGTATATGGCCGGCGGTTCTCAGATTATTATCAATAAAAATGGTATTACATTAATTACTCCAGCAAAGTTTGAGGTAAAGGCTGGACAGCACCTATTTAAAGGTGGGGCTGAAGTCGGGGTAAATATTCAAGGATTACCCGCTTATGAGGCATATAACGAGAAATTCCAAATGTTATTACCTTCGGGTGAACCCATGAAAAAAGTAGATTATAAAATTTCTACCGATGGAAATGAGTACATCTCTCAAACAGATGACAAGGGTAGATCTAAGCGTATTCATACTTCAAAGGAAGAAAATTTAAAGTTGGATTTAAATTGGATAAGTTTCGAGGCTGATTCTGCTGACAATAATGGTGATGCTAAATGAGTGGAAGTCTTGATTGGGACAGTAATACCAATACTACGGAAAATAGCTGTAAAACCGTTCAATGTGATTGCTTAACTTTCTGGGAAATTTATCAGCAAGAGGCCATAAAAAGAGTTTCTAACCTTAAAAGTGCGAATCATTACAAACTTGAACCTGGGTATGAGGCCAGAGCAAGGCGTATTGCTTCTGTTTATGCCAGAATTTATTTAGAACAAGAAATCTCAGGTAATAAACTATTTAAGGGGCGTTACTATTGGATGGGGCTTGGGGCATTTGCCTCTAAAACAGTAGCTGCTATTTTTAAACATGGATTGACTGCATGGGGATACAAGTGGGCACCTGTGATTTCTGGTGCCATAGGCGGTGTTTTAACAGCCCCTGTAATTAATTCTATGATTCGAGACCCAGTACATTCTTTTGCTAAGGGCAATTTATGGTTATTTATGGATATTGCACCATGGCATTATGCATGGAGTGCTTCTTCAGCCTCCTTTAAAAGTTGTATGAAAGCCCGAAAAGTATCAGGTTTTAAACATATTAAAAAAGAAGTTGAGAATTTGCCTTGGTCTAACTCCTTATCAGTTATTAAACAATTAGGATGGACTGACCAGATAGAAGAGGGTTTTGGGTATTTACCTGATATTGAAAGTACTTTTAAGCGAGCAGGGAAAACTCGAAACGATAATTTTAAAACGGCCGCTAAAAACCTTTTTGACCACCTAATGGCGATAGCAGTTCAAGAACAATACAATATTTTACAAGAACTTGTGTGGAAGGAATGGAAAGTACAGAAACAGGCTTCTTTACAACGATTTACTGGTTTACCAGATAGTACTCTTGTTTTAACTAGCGATTATGGGGTCGATGCAGTTAAACCTAATAAACAAGGACAGTATAAAGGGCGTCATGCAGGGGTTCTATCCCAATTGCCTGAAACGGTTTATAGCGAACCATTAGAGGGTACACAAGTTGAAGTTTATGATAGTCGTATGAAATGGATTAAAGTTGCAGCAGCTAAGTATCATCGATTAATGCAAAGTGATAAAGGAAGAGACTTTTTAGAAAAAGAATTAGAAACTATTGCAGGATGGGGAAATAGCAAAGCAGAGTTTAAAGTAGGGAAAGATAGTAATGATGGCAAAATTTAAACAATATTTCCTAATCTTTATTTTTGGATTATTACTTTCCGCTTGTCAGCCAACATCAGAACATAATGAGAATTTGACTATGAATCAGCAAGCCTACACTTTGCATATGGGTGAACAAGGTATTCAAGATTTTTCAAAGTATAGTAATGGTAATGTCGATAATCATCCGGCTGACGTTAGCTTTAGAGAGCTTCAATTTTCTCCTCCTAACTTAGGAAAATTAACTATAGATAATGGTCCTAACAGTTTATCGATTGACCATGTTTTCTCTGTATTAGGAACTCAATATGACAAAAATGAAGGGATCCAAGTTTTAGATATTGATGCTGGCCTCACAAAAGAAGAATTTGCTACCCCAGAGCAGGTTTATCAAAGCTATGTAGCTTTAATGAAACGTATTAATCAGGCTGGCTGGAAAAACTATTTCTTTACAGATGCTCCGCGTATTGCTAAAGGAGATAATATTAAGCATCTATCGAAAAGTCGTGATGTCATTGATCCTAGTTATATTTTTAGCTTTGAGGAGTGGAAAAATATAATAAACAACAGCCCAACAAAATCATTGGGTTATAGATTGTACGCTAATGGGATTATTTTAGATATCAGTTTAAAAAGAACAGCTAAGAATGAGCGTAATGAAGAGCAATATATGCTTAGATTTAGCTTTCAGAGTGTTCGATACAATGAAAGAGACTCAATTCCTGACTCTGATAAAATGACACCTAGTGAATTCGAGCAAGCGTTTAAAAAGAGATTAATTGAAAATAAAAAATATCGGGAAAAGGAGGAGAGAAAAGCTAAGGCTGAGGGCTATCATATCGATGAAGAATATACAGATCCTGATGTTTGGTCATATGTTAAATAGAAGTTTTTAAAATAAAAAAAAAGGCTTAATTTACTTAAATTTAAGCCTTTTAAATAATTCTATTTTTAGCTTTCACTCAAAACCAATTGTTTAATCTTCACAGCCTTCTCGAAGTGATCTAGCTTATGCACCATAATCCACCAATGGGCTGCTTCCATCAATAGCTCAGGGTTATCATTCTTATTTTTAAAAAAAGCATAAAAAGACAGTCCGACATTGTCTCCCTTCTTTTCAATTTTATCGTCGCTTCCCTTAATAAAAATTTCTCTTAATTCATGTCTCATATTGAGTATCACTTTCAGTCTATAAAACTAAGAGTTCATATTCCGCTCGCCCCATTGGCACATCATATCTAGCAAAGGAATTAAAGACTGTCCTCTTTCAGAAAGACGATACTCAACCTTTGGTGGAATTTGAGGATATTCCTTACGAATAATCAGTTCGTCTCTTTCTAACTCTTTAAGTGTATTGCTCAGCGTTCTAAATGAAATATTGCCAATACAGCGCTGCAACTCATTAAAACGCATAACGGTTTTTCCATACAGCCAATACATAATGATCATCTTATATTTGCCATTAATTAAAGAAAGAGTGTAGCCAAAACCTGTTTCTTCTAATGGCGTATTTGATGGAAGGCAGTCAGTCATTTTTTTAAATCTACACTATCTTTTAGTATAGTATATAACAAAAATTACCGTACTTATATTTAGGAAAGCACACTTCTATAATCGATTTATCTACTTTTCGATAAGAGTGTTTTTATAATGAAAAAGACATTAGTGATCGTTGCACATCCTCACATAGACCAGTCTGTAATTAATAAAAGATGGGTAGAGGAGTTAGAAAAATATCCCGACCAATTTACAGTTCACCAGATTTATCAAACCTACCCAGATGGCGTAATTGATGTTGCCAAAGAACAAGCGCTTGTAGAAGAACACGAAAATTTAGTTTTTCAATTTCCAGTGTATTGGTTTAACTGTCCGCCGCTTTTGAAACAATGGCTTGATGAAGTTTTGGCGTATGGTTGGGCTTACGGTTCAACAGGTGACAAGCTTAAAAATAAAAAGTTTATGCTGGCGGTGTCTGCGGGTGCTCAAGAAAAAGTTTATTCAGAGCAAGGCGAATATAAGCTTACGTTAGAGCAGATTTTTAGTTCTTTTGAACTCACCGCTTTATATGTTGGGGCAGTCTATCAACCACTTTATGCATTTTATGGTTTAGACACAAACCCTTCACCAGATGATGCTATTCCAACTCACCAAGAAATAGATAACAGTGCCGTTCAGTATGTTCAGAAGTTATTAGCATTGTCTGAGTAAATTTAAAGATAGAAAGGCCTAAGCGTGAGGGTTTGGGTCTTTCCTTACAAATAAATAGTTTCAGTGTAAGATATCTTTATGATTTAAATAATTATTATTTTTTCAATTAAGCGACAATGGAAATTTAGAGGAGTAAAATTACAGCTTTACTTATAGATTACTAAAAATTCAGTTATGTTCAGTTCAGATTTAACAGATTATGTCATTCGACAATTAGGTCGGACTAAAAATAAACGTTATGAAGCATATGTAGTTAGTCGAATTATTCATTTACTTAACGACTTTACTTTAAAATTTGTCACTCAACAGTTTGTTAGATTATCAAATAAGAAAATTGCTTTAACTGATTTATATTTTCCTCAACTTGGTATTCATATTGAAGTTGATGAAGGGCATCACTTTTTAAGAAATAGTAAAATGGAGTATTCACTCAACCAAATAGATGAGCCTCTTTATAGTATCTCTCAAACAGAAAGTGACGCTATGAGAGAAGAAGATATTATTAGTATTACTGGACATAAAATTTTTAGGGTAAATGTTTTTAAAAATCAGGAAGGTCAACCTCAAAATTTAGAGAGCATCCATCAACAAATTGATAAAATTATAGAAGAAATTAAGACTGCAAAGAATAAGCTAATAGAGGCTTCTACTTTTAAAGAATGGAATATAGAAACAGAATATAACCCTCAAACTTATATTGATTTAGGACGCATCAGCCTAGCTGACAATGTAGTATTAAAAACAACAAAAGATGTCTGTAATTGCTTTGGTTATAACTATAAAAATTATCAGAGAGGTGGAGCACTTCATCCATATGAAAAAGATACCTTAATCTGGTTTCCTAGACTTTATGAAAATAAGGATTGGATTAATACTATATCGCCTGATGGCTTAACGATTACTGAAAAGTCGACGGATGAAGCTATTACCCTTAAAAAATTAGAAGAGTGGAAAAATGGTCCACAGAAAAGAATTGTCTTTGCAAGAGTTAAAGATAATTTGAGTAGTCGGGCTATGTACCGTTTTATGGGCTTATATGAATTTCAAAAAGCGGATTTAAAAGATGGAGCGGTATGGAAACGGGTGGAATGTGAAGTTCAAACGTATTCTCCCAAGGAAACCAAATGCTAAAGCCTAGAATCTTTATAACTATCGGATTACTTCTTGCTGGATTAAGTTTATTTACAGTCCTTGAGGCATACGAGAAAAAGACTAACGTTGAAAAAGAACAGGCAAGTCGAGTTGCTATTTCCTTTTTTAATTCACTTTCTAATGGAGACTCAGCTACAGCATACAAATATGTTTGGTCAGGCGAGAACTTAAATATTCGAAATGCTGAAATACCCCAAATTTATAAAGACTCAAAAGTTTTAGAAGTGCTAAAAGTTCGTTACGACTCGGCAAAAAATAGACCTGATTACTATCAACAATTTTATAAAATGATTTCACTTACCATAAAGATAAAAACAGTACATGCAGATCTTGCTAGTAACCCTGCGGGAACCTATATCGTGTTTGTAACTGTTGTAAAAAAAGATCCAAAATCTAATTGGCTCGTTACTGAGCTGGGCAGTGGGGGCTAATAAATAATTATTTTTAAAGTGTTTGCAAAAACCAATTTTGTCTATAAGTTGAAAACACAATAATACGTCTTTGGAAAAACTATGAATATCGCACCTTTTCCATTTCAAATTACAAATTGGGAAGAAATAGAAGTCACTGAATATAGCGGTGAAACTGGAAAAGCTTATTGGAAAACTCAATTTTTTGGTGAAGAAGGAAATAAAATAAGAGTAAGGCTTGTAGAGTACTCTTCAAACTACTTGGCAGACCATTGGTGTGAAAAAGGACATATTTTATTTTGCCTAGAAGGTGAGTTAGAAAGTAGATTGAAAGATGGACGAAAATTTACTTTAACTTCAGGTATGAGTTATCAAGTCGGAGACAATTCAGAGCCACACCAGTCTTTTAGCCTGAATGGTGCGAAGTTACTTATCGTTGATTAAATTAATTTTATTTAAGTTAAATAAAAAAGACCTAAATCAAAACGATTAGGTCTTTTTTGAATTCTGGCGGTGAGAGAGGGATTCGAACCCTCGATACGCGTAAACGTATACACACTTTCCAGGCGTGCTCCTTCAGCCACTCGGACACCTCACCAAGGCGTGCGATAGTAACTAAAAAAACGAGTCCTGCCAAGATTTAAGACGAGCTTTACAGAAAAAAAATAATAGAGGTGATAAGATTGCGCTAAAAATCATATTGGTTTAATTACACAATGCAAAATACGGCCAAAAAAGCGACCTTGCCTGCCACGGCTTTGGCAGCTCTTGGAGTGGTCTTTGGAGACATCGGAACAAGTCCGCTCTATGCCTTGAAAGAGTCCTTCCATGCAGCGCATGGGTTGGGAATTCAGCCTGAAAACGTATTAGGAATTTTATCCATTATTTTTTGGTGCTTAATGCTGATTATTAGCATCAAGTATGTCGCAATTGTGATGCGTGCAGACAACAATGGCGAAGGCGGCATCATGGCCTTACTCGCGTTGAATTTGCGTAAAGCGAAAATTGCCGACAACAAAAAAATCTACATGATTGCGATAGGCTTTATTGGGGCATCACTGTTCTTTGGTGACGGCATTATTACCCCAGCCATTTCAGTATTGTCTGCGGTCGAAGGGTTGTCTATTGCAACCGATGTGTTTGACCCGTTCATTATGCCTATTGCAATTGCCATTATCGTCACGCTGTTTTTGGTGCAAAAGCACGGCACGGCGTTTGTAGGTAAGTTTTTTGGTCCAATTACGCTTGTGTGGTTCTTATCTTTAGGAATCTTGGGTATTCACAGTGTCATCCAAACCCCTGTGGTACTAGGCATGTTTAGTCCGCATTGGGCGATCCAGTTTATCTATCACCATCCGATCATGACATTTTTTGTGATGGGTGCTGTGGTGTTAACAGTGACTGGTGGTGAAGCGCTATATGCCGATATGGGACATTTCGGACCAGTTCCGATTCGTCTGGCGTGGTTCTTTGTGGTATTGCCATGCTTGGTTTTAAACTACGCAGGACAGGGCGCATTATTACTCAGAGACCCAGCGGCAATTGAAAACCCGTTCTATTTACTGGTGCCGCAGTGGGCCTTGTACCCAATGATTATTATGGCAACCATGGCAACAGTCATTGCCTCTCAAGCTGTAATTTCTGGGGTGTTTTCTCTTGCGCGCCAAGCGATTCAATTGGGTTATTTACCGCGTTTAAGTATTAAACATACGTCTGAATCTGAAGAAGGTCAGATTTATGTACCTTTCTTAAACTGGTTACTTTTAATCGCAATTATTATCTTAATTTTAATCTTCAAAACCAGCTCGAACTTGGCAAGTGCATACGGTTTGGCCGTAACTTTGACCATGCTCTGTGACACGATTTTGGTTGCTGTATTTATCTACTCGGCGTGGAAGTGGAGCCTGCCAAAAGTGCTTCTCCTGATTATTCCGTTCTTTATTTTAGAGTCGGTATTGGTCGGTGCAACTTCACTTAAAATCTTGTCTGGCGGTTGGGTGCCATTACTGATTGGTGCGATTGCAGTGACCATTTTAATGACATGGAAACGTGGCCGTGAGCTTACTTTTGCTAAGCTTGAACACGATACTTTGTCACTCGATTTGTTTGTAAAAAGTATTGGTAATAGTGTGCACTGGGTGCCGGGCGATGCTGTATTTATGACGGGTACGCCAAATGTTGTGCCACATGCCATGCTGCATAATATTAAGCACAACAAAGTACTGCATCAGCGTAATATCTTGGTCACTGTAGTGATTGAAGATGTACCGTTTGTTGCACCTGAAGAGCGTATTACGACAGAAACCTTAGCCGAACATTTCTTCCGTATTAAAATTTTCTACGGCTTTAAAGATGAAATGAATGTGCCGAAAGCATTGATGCAAGCCTATGAACAATTAGGCCTTGAATATGACTTGATGCATATCAGCTTCTTTATTTCGCGTGATCGTATTGTTCACTCTGTGGGAGACGGCATGTCGCCATGGAGAGAAAAGCTGTTTATTTCAATGCAGCGTAATACCAGTCCGGTCAGTGATTTCTATCAAATTCCAACCAACCGTGTGGTTGAGTTAGGTAGTCAAATCGAAATATAAAAATTGATGTAATAAAAAAACCAAGACATATGTCTTGGTTTTTTTATGGCTCGGATTATTGAGCTTGTGGCATAGGTGCATCTGCTGGTAACGCCCCATCTTTTGCCATTGGGTCTGCTGATTGGTTCGGGTTAGCAGCTGGCGGTGGAGTGCTCGGATCTTGTGGCGCTGGAGCCGCTTGATTCGGTGCAGGTGGCACTGCATCAGTTGGTGCAGCTGGAGGAGCCATTTCACCGCCCGCTGGAGGTGCTGGTGGAACATCTGCCGGAATAGGAGCACCGGTAGGCGCTGCGCTTGTTGGTGCAGCAGAAACTTGCTGTACTTGTCCGCTATTGACCAAATCGCTAATAGAACCTGGTTGGCCGTTGACGGTTGTAGTCACTTTTACTTTAGATAAGCTTTCTAAAGTATCACCTGGCTGGACTGCTGGTTCAGCCAAAGCAGCCATACTACACAATCCTGTGATTACGCCAATACCAATAATCTTTGAATGGATCATTAAATGGACTCCGATTATATTTTTATCCAAATTTGTGGAGCTAACCATGTCATAAGCCATAAGTGCATTTCAACGAAAGATACGCAATTGGCGCAATTCAATAGCCAAAGGCTCTCATAATGCCAACAGACTGTTACGTAAAACCGATTAGAGTTACAAAAAAGATGACCACGTTTTAACCATTTGAAAGATAAGCGATATACTTAAAAAAGCAGGATTGTTAAGCTGCGTGTGGACAGTGGTATTGATAGAAACATGGCAAGTAAAAAACGTAGTAAAGGTACAAATTCATTTTCTCTAAGTGAGCATTTTGGCAAGATTATTCTTGCTTGTATTGCAGCCGGAAGCTTTGCAATTGCTTTCGGCAGTGAAAAGATTTCGCAGTGGTTTTCGCCTTTAAGTACTAACTCGACTTGTCTTAACCAGTTTTATCGTGAAGTTCCGCCTGCGTTAAATAAAGAAAGCTTAAAAAAAGACAGCTATCCGCTGTGCTTTAACGGTTTTAATGTCCTCTATTCTGGCATTTCTAAAACACCATTATGGTCAGCCGAGCATTTAGATGCAGAACGTTTAAGTGTCAAAATTAAACGTGAAGATAACTTCCATGAAGAAACGCGTGTTCCTCAAAAGCATCGGGCACTTTTAAGTGACTACCGTGGTTCAGGGTATGACCGTGGGCACATGGCACCAAATGGTGATATGCCAAATAAAGAATCCCAGTCTGATAGTTTCTCGCTTAGCAACATGGTGCCGCAAGCGCCTAAAAATAACCAAGAAGTCTGGCGTAAACTTGAAGAAGCAACCCGTGCCATTGTCACCAAGCAAAAACAAGATGTATATGTCGTGACAGGACCTGTTTTTGAGGGTAAACGTCTCAAAACGATTGGGCAGGGCGTGATTGTACCTACCGCAGTTTATAAAGCGGTGTATATGCCAAAAACTGGCGCTATTGGGGCTTACTACGCACCTAACAATAACTCGCAGCAAGTGAAGGTAGTGAGTGTTTGTTATATAGAAGAAAAGCTTGGTATTAACTTATTTCCACAGTTAACCGAACAGCAAAAACGCAATGTTTATCGCTTACCGTTAACTGCTAGCCAAGTTAAACCTAACCAAAAGCTCGACTATTTGCATTGGGATGGTGAAAGCCAGTGCGAACAAGACCTAAGCGCAGAACAAATTCAAGCGTTACAAGATCAGTTTAAAAAGCAAAAAACTGGTTCTTCTGAACCGATGGAAGCAAAAGTTCCAAGTATTGATGAAGAAACTAGAAATGCCATTGTGAAACAATTGGTTGAAGCCTTGGTGAACTATTTCTTGCAGATAATGAAATAAGACGCTTCTAGCACTGTTGTGAAGCCTGAATCGATACAATAAGATGAATAGACAGATCTGTCTGCTCATTTATTTATTCGAATAAGGATAATAACAATGTTTGCCTCGATGTTTCTTTTTTCTTTTGCAATGTCGATTACACCCGGTCCCGTCAATACAGTCATTTTATCGACCAGCTTAAATCATGGTTTAGAAAGATCACTTCCCTATATTTCAGGTGCCACCATTGGCTTTACCTTACTTTTGATTTTTATGGCTTTTGGCCTTCAAAGTGTATTAACTCAGTTTCCAGTTGTCTTAAAAATTCTTGCAGTTTGTGGAACGCTCTTTGTTTGCTATATCGGCATAAAAATTATTCTTTCTGCTGCCAATATTTCAATTTCAAGTGCACCTGTAGAGCACATGCTTATTCCCAATTTTAAAGATGGTTTCTTATTACAGTGGCTTAACCCAAAAGCATGGTTGGCTTGTGTGTCGGGTATTACCATGTTTACTAGCATTGAAAACCCGCAGTCGTTGCCGATCTTTATTATTATTTATTTCTTCACATGCTATGCATGCTTGTTCTTTTGGGGATTATGTGGTGATAAATTTTCAGTGGTACTGAATCAGGGCAACCGTTTGAAATATTTTAATATCCTGATGGGCGCTTTCTTAATTTTATCGGCTCTTTTAATTTTGATTGATTTTTTTTAAATTGGTCGTATTACACTGTGAAGATATAACAACGAGACAACAGCTATGTTTAAGCCATTTGAAAAGGGTACTGAGTCTTCTTCAATTGAAGATCTAACATTAGAAAATGATGTCGATTGCGTGAGTATTTATGGCAATTTGCAAATCACTAAAGACAAAGTTGGGTTAGAGCAGGCAAAGGCATTGCAGAGTTTTTTAAACGATATAGTTGCAGCTTTGGAAAAAGAAGAATTGCCTGAGAAAATTGAACGTCCAGCTGAACAAGAAATTAATAATCCGTTTTTGTAATAAATATATTTTACTCAATTTGCTATCGCGATGGTGGCACGGATGCCGCCTGTTTCACTGCGTTACATGGAAGTAACGTCAGTGAAACGAATGAGTTTTGTCACTTTTGCTCACTCAAAAGTGAGGCATTACCTATACAACTACAACTTGAGTGACCGTGGTATTTGCGGTTGTGCAGTTAATCCTTATCCCCAGCAACTACCTTATAAATAATTGCCCCAATCACAGCCCCTAAAATCGGTGCTACCCAGAACAACCACAACTGACTTAAAGCAGCCGTTTCAGCAAAGAACGCAACACCTGTACTACGTGCAGGGTTTACCGAAGTGTTCGTAACCGGAATACTGATTAAGTGAATGAGTGTTAAGCCTAAACCAATCGCGATAGGAGCGAAGCCAGCAGGCGCACGGCGGTCAGTTGCTCCTAAAATAATGATTAAGAAGAAAGCAGTAAGAACCACTTCAATAATGAAAGCAGAACCTAAACCAAATTTATTTGGTGATAAGTCACCAAAACCATTGGTCGCAAACCCGCCAACACCACTAAAGCCTGCTTGGCCTTGAGCAATAATATAAAGAACAAATGCAGCAGCGGTCGCACCAACCACTTGCGCAACAATATACGGAATTAAATCTTTAACATCGAAGCGGCCACCGACCCAAAGGCCAACAC
The DNA here is from genome assembly GCF_002899995.1 of Acinetobacter sp. AKBS16. Taxonomy (NCBI): domain Bacteria; kingdom Pseudomonadati; phylum Pseudomonadota; class Gammaproteobacteria; order Moraxellales; family Moraxellaceae; genus Acinetobacter; species Acinetobacter sp. AKBS16. The sequence goes on from NZ_POYH01000052.1 coordinate 23,487, forward strand.
TTACCGCGGGATTGAAATGTCCACCTGAGATATGCCCTAGAGCATAAGCACCTGTGAGTACGGTTAAACCAAAGGCAAGGGCTACACCTGCAAAGCCAATACCAAGTTCAGGGAAAGCTGCGGCTAAAACTGCGCTACCACAACCACCAAAGACTAGCCAAAACGTACCTAAGAATTCAGCAAAATATTTATTCATTGTGATTACTCATCTATTGATCTATTTTTTAATTAATGTGAAATGCGTCACAAAAAATTAAGCATGTGACTATATGAAATTTTTGTTTTCAGTGTTGTTTTAATCAAGAAAAGATTTGTAAGTTTTGGTTGGTTATTCTTTGTTTAAAAATTGATCTCTCCACTGTTGTGGTGTTTGCTTGGTCCAATGCTTAAATGCTCTTTGAAATGCGCTTTGTTCTGAATAACACAGCAAAAGTGCAATCTCTTGTAGGCTTAAATGCGGATCTTTTAAATACTCGGTTGCCAGCATAAAGCGTACTTGCTGAACACGTTCCTGAAAGGTGGTGTTCTGCTGTTGTAAGTGCCTTTGGAGCTGTCGAACCGATAGGCCTAATTGAGCTGCAATATATTCAATTTGATACTGATTCTTTTGCAGACCAGTCAAAATTGAATGCTGTAAACGCTGATCGAGTTGGGTTGAATTGGGTAACTGTTCTAAAAGTGCTTGGGCCTGCTGAACCAATAGTTGCTGTAATGTGTGGTCTGCGCTGCTAAGCGGCTTGTGAATTTCGGTAATGGGTATAAGTAACTCTGTACGAGGCTGGCTAAAACGAACGGGACATTGAAAGTACTGCTCGTAAACTCTGATATTTTTAGGGGCAGCATTTAAGAAACGCACTTCATGTAACTGCACATCTTCATGAGACATAAAAAGACGTAAGAACTGAATCACCAGTGCAATCGCGATTTCATCGGTAAGCTGGGTAGGGTGTAGCTCAGTCGCTTCCCAGCGAATAGAACCATATCTCCCTTGTAGCTCAACCACTAATGGGCTCCCGTCATAAATTAGACGGTGAAAGTCATGGTAACGAATTAAGGCTTCACCTAAGTTATCGCAAGAGAGAGCAAGGTAGGCAATAATGCCTAAATGTTTGGGTTGTACATATTTGGCAATTTCTAGCCCTAAACCCGGCTTTGGGTCCAGTTTATAAATAACTTCTAATAGGTCACGCCAAACCACATAGTCAAAGCGTTCCAGATTTTGGATTTGTTCTAATTGTTCAGGAATAGTTAACTCATTGGCTTCGCAATAAGCCTTTAATAAGTGCCCCAGTCCTCCATATACCGAGCCTGTATAATTTTTTAGTTGTGGCATCCCTAACCACCTCTTTCTTGTCGTGATTTGTCAATGAAACCATAAATTCTGGTCAATACCTAGCATAACGAATTTTATATGCTGAATAAAAAGAAAAAGGAGTAAAGCGATGTTAAAAGGGTTTATTGCCGGAATTGCAGTTGCCAATGCATTTGAATGGGTAGCACACAAATATATTTTGCATGGTGTACACCGTGCCGGACAACCGCGCTATAGCCCAGTGCCGAAAAGTATGGAGTCGCATTGGGCACACCATCGTGAAGTCCGTAAACAACAGTTTCATGATGATTGTTATGTTGAGGGCGTTGGAAACTGGCGAACCAAAAATGAGTTAATTTCACTTGCCGTGGTGGCAACCGTTTCAAGTGCAATTTTCTACCCCTTTTCAAAAGGTATGGCACTTGCAGCTTGGTACAGTGCTGGTAATTATTACTATATTCATCGCCGTGCACATTTAGAGCCTGACTGGGCAAAGCGTAAAATTCCGTGGCATTACGACCACCATATGAACTCTAATCAAGATGCCAATTGGTGTGTGACCAAACCTTGGTTTGACTATGTAATGGGAACACGTGTGGTGTCTTCGGCAGATTTAAAAGAACAAAATCCTTTGGGGATACGGTTACCTACTGCGCTTGCTCGGCCACTCTCTCAAGCTGTAGAAAAAATCTTTCCAGTAAAATGGGTCGAGAAAAAAGAACAGCCTAAACTCGTTAGTGATGTAAATGCGATAGAAGGTGCTGCATAAAAAATTAAAGGGGCATATTACCCCTTTAAATATACATAAGCTTACAAGCGCATTTCGATGCCTTGTTCAGCCAAATATTGTTTAGCTTCTGGAATTGTATATTGGCCAAAGTGGAAAATACTTGCTGCCAATACTGCATCGGCACCACCTTGTAAAATACCGTCTGCAAGGTGTTGTAAGTTACCTACACCGCCTGAGGCAATCGTTGGAATGGTCACGCGGTCATTAATGGCACGCATTAAAGCAATATCGTAACCCGCTTTAGTACCGTCGGCGTCCATACTAGTAATCAGCAACTCACCCGCACCGTAGTCAGCCATTTTTACAGCCCATTCAATGGCATCAATACCAGTTGGTTTACGGCCACCATGAGTAAAGATTTCCCATTTGTTGTCACCAGTTTTTTTGGCATCGATCGCAACCACAATACATTGTGCGCCAAAATGCTGAGAAGCTTCTTGAACAAATTCAGGGTTAAATACGGCAGCCGAGTTAATACTCACTTTATCTGCACCTGCATTTAATAACGCACGAATATCTTCAACTTTACGTACACCACCACCGACAGTTAATGGCACAAATACAGTCTCGGCCATACGTTCAACAGTACGGTAAGTGGTATCGCGTCCATGATGTGTAGCGGTAATGTCTAAGAAAGTAATTTCGTCTGCACCTTGTTCGTTATAGCGACGTGCCACTTCAACAGGGTCGCCCGCATCACGAATATCGAGGAATTGAACGCCTTTAACTACGCGTCCGTTATCAACGTCTAGGCAAGGAATAATACGTTTAGCAAGCATAGCTTTTTCCAAAAATAATCGCCGTTGGTGAAAGTTCCTACACAGGCGCTACACCTTCATGGAGGGAAGAGGTATTCTATCAAACTTCACAGATGTTTTTTGCAGGTTTTCCATGTCGGTTTATACCCCGTTGAGTTTAGATGAAGTTCGCACCTTTGCTGCACCTTATGGATTAGAGGTGTTGGAGCTGAACCCAATTCAGGGAGGTATTCAAAACACCAATTATTTTCTGGTTGATGTAAACCGCAAACAATATGTACTCACCGTATTTGAAGAGTTAGATGCACAAGGTGCAGGCGAACTGATTCCTGTGCTTGAGCAATTAGGTACTCATGATGTACCCGTTGCCGTGCCATTAAAGCACAGCGGCCAAGCGGTTCATTTTATTGCGGGTAAACCTGCACAAATTGCACCACGTCTTATGGGCCACCATCCCATGCAAACGACAGTAGCCCAAGTTGCTGCAATTGCAGATGCACAGGCGAAGTTACATGTAGCTTTACAAGATTTTCCGCTTGAACGTGAATATCGCCGTGATCATCAATATTGGACAGGTGTTGCAGAGCAGCTTAAACCAAATATGACTCAAGATGACCAAACGTTACTTGAGCAGGTTTATCAAGCCTTTAATGCGAAAACAGCGCAGTATTCAAATCGACCGACAGGTTTTATTCACTCAGATTTGTTCCGTGACAATACTTTGTTTGAAGGCGAGCAACTACAAGGTATTCTAGATTTTTACGAGTTAAATCAAGATGAGTTGCTGTTTGATATTGCGATTACCATTAATGATTTTTGTACCGAATATCCAGCAGCGCATTTAAACTCAGACAAAGTAGACGCTTATTTAGAGGCATACCAAAAAATTCGTGCGCTGACTTCAGATGAACTTGAATGTTTAGATGTATTCTTGGCAATGGCGGCTTGCCGTTTTTGGTCAATGCGTTTACAAGTTGCTCAAAAAAATAAAGAAGAAGGACGTACCGGCGATGACATCTTGCAAAAAGACCCGCAAGAAATGCGAGCAATGATGCAAGACCGTTTAAGCCATGTAAAAGCATAAAAGGGAATAAAGATGCGAGATCAGGGGCGTTTAGTCGAATGGTTCGACGAAAAGGGTTATGGCTTTATTCAGCCGGATGATGCTGAAAAAGAGCGAGTCTTTTTGCATATCAAAGATTTTGCACGCCCTGGACCTCGGCCAATTATTGGCTGTGCACTGGAATATCTGGTAATCCTTGATGAAAGAGGCCGTTTTCGTGCTCAGCAGGTCACTTATTTAAAGGCATCTCAAACCCGTAAGGCTTTAAAACCTGCAAAAACACAATCTTCTTTTCAGGCCAGCCCATGGTCTGCTATGCAAATGGGGATTGTGTTTTATTTCGTTTTAATGGGCATTATGAGTTTTATTCATATTTTGCCGGCTTATACCTTATTGTTTGTCTTAATGATGAATGTGTTGAGTTACTGGCTATATTCACAAGATAAAGAAGCAGCGCAATTGGGCAATCGCCGTGTTCCTGAGCAGACTTTGCACATTGTCAGTTTCTTAGGGGGATGGCCAGCTGCGTGGTGGGCACAACAAAAACTGAGACATAAAACACAAAAACAACCATTTCGTAAGATTTATTTTTGTACCATATTCTTTCATTTACTTTTGATTTTGTGGCTAATTTCTCCTTTAAACGTTTTGCGGGGATCATAAAAGTAAATTGTTTTATTAAACTTGAGAGGTATAAAAATGAATAGTTCTATCGACCAAGATCCAAATCGTACTTTAACACTTATTTTATATGTACTTTATATTGTTGCCATTTTTACAGGCGGCTTACTTGCGATTATTGCTTTAATTATTAACTATGTAAAACGTTCTGATGTGCAAGGTTCAATTTTTGCGAGCCACTTTACATGGCAAATCAGAACATTCTGGTGGTACTTGGCTTGGAATATTATTGCCTTTTTGCCATTTATTTTCTTGTTCTTCACGGGTGAAAATACCGATCTATTTGCAGGCGTTGCAATCTCATCGACTGTGTTCTGTGTGGGTGTTATCGCGGCAGCATGGATCTGGATTGTATATCGTGCCATTCGCGGTTTGATTGCGCTAAATGATAACCGTCCGATGTATCAATAAATCATGATTATTGAACATGTACATTTGAGTATAAAGTCTGGGCAAAGTGAAGCATTCCTTAAGGCATTCGAGCAGGCTAAACATATTGTTTATCCAATGGAAGGCTTCAATTCAGTCCAACTGATTAAGCATGCAACTGATCCCCATCATTATATTTTAATGATTTTCTGGGATGAAATTGAAAATCATACAGAAGGGTTTAGAAAGTCGGAGGCTTATCAAGAATGGAAAAAATTGCTTCATCCATTTTATGATCCAATGCCGACAGTTGAGTACTACGAACCCTCTATTTTATTAAAGAAAAATGATATATAAAAAAGAGAGCGTTAAGCTCTCTTTTTTATTCTCGGACTCTTTTGTTTTTCTTAATAGGCAGCTTAATTTTTAACTCACTGACTAAAACACCTAAGACCACTAAAGCACCCCCAAAAAGGGCAATAACTGGTAAACGCTCACCTGCAATTCGACCAATAATGCCTGCCCAAACAGGTTCTCCTGCATAGATAATTGCAGCACGTGAAGGATCAACCACACGTTGAGCCCAGTTCATTACAAATTGAATGAGTGCACTCGCTAAACCTAATGCGACAGCAATGAGTATTAGAGGCCATGAAAATGCTGGAATTGTATGTTCACCTACTATAGGCATAATGGCAAAAGAAAGTAGAGAGGCGACACCAAGTTGAATAATGGTGACGCGACGCAAATTTACCTTTCCAGCAAAGTAGCTAATAAAAATAATTTCTAAGGCAATCGCAAAGGCGCCGAGCACTGTTAAAAGTTGTCCAAAACTTAAGGAAATTTGCTTAAAACCATTACCCGTCAATAAAACAAGGCCAGTAAAAGCAAGAGCTGCTCCCACCCAAGTCATGATATGTGGAATTTTTCTAAAAATGAGCCACATTAAAATAGGAACAAGCGGAACATACAGCGCCGTTAAAAAAGCTGATTCACTACTCGGAATAGTTTGCAGGCCGATTGTCTGCGTGCCATAGCCCGCTGCAATGACAAGGCCAATTACACTGCCAGCGCCCAAGTCTTTTAATGTAATGCCTTTCATGCTCTTTAATGAAATAAGTAATAGCGTTAAGGCAGCTACGGCAAAACGGCAGCCGACAAAAAACATAGGTGATGAAAAATTCAGTGCGTACTGCACAGTAAGAAATGTTCCACCCCAAATGACCGTAATCAAAATGAGAGCTAATTGAGGAACTTTGCTTGAACTCAGATAAGTTGGTGACATACTCAAACTAAAGGGAATTGTGCAATATACTGCACATATTGCGCTATTCTTCTGTTTTGTGCAATATATTGCTCAAATTTTCTTTATTCATCTATTTTATGAGCCAGTCGAGTAGCGTTTTACAACATGTAGGCACAAATATCCGTTCATTAAGAGATGAGCGCAGTTTAAGCCAACAGGACTTGGCTGATCGGGCAGGTGTAAGTAGACGTACCATTGCTGCTTTGGAAACAGGCCAAGTCAACATTAGCTTAGCTAAACTCGATGCGATTGCGGCAGTATTGGGAGTAGATTTTAGAACAATTGTGAGTGCGCCTGAGCTAAAAGAGCATGCCCTAGTAAATGCACTCGCTTGGCAAGGTGAAAAGGAAGAAAGTAAGGCAACTTTTCTTGCTTCAGTTCCTTCCCGTTCTCAAGTTGAACTTTGGACATGGTCTTTGGCTGTTGGGGAGTCTTATGTTGCTGAAGCCGATGCCGAAGGATGGCAAGAACTGATTTATGTGTTAGAAGGCGAATTGACCATACAATTTACAGACAGCTCAAAAACCATTGCGGCTGGTTCATCTTTTATTTTTGCCAGTTCAGTGACTTATACCTATATCAATAGCGGTAGCCAAGTACTTAAATTTATTCGTAATGTGGTGTATTGATTAAAAATTTAATTTTTAAATAAACACCAGATATTTAAAAATAATGCAGTTTATAGAAGCTTATATGACAAATATGTTCGGCTTTAGAAATCTATAAATCTAATTTTAAATAAAAAACACGAATAAAATAAATAAGGAAGTTATGATATTTCTTGTGTAAAGGAATTATTTTTAACTCGTATTTATAGAAAAAAGATACAGAAATGAAGTTTTTATTAAGTTCGCAAGATATTCAGAACTATAAATTTATATGGAATATTTCTAAAGAAAACTATGTGAAACAAAAGAGTAGTATGTTTCTCATGTTTTTATTAGTGCTGTTTTCTGCATTTTTTACAACATTATTACCTTACTTGCTGAAAATTATTATCGATTATTCTGCACGTGAATATAACTTTCTGCTCAATATTCAGTTTCCATTTAATTTCTTATACTTCATCGTACTTGCCTACGCTATAGCATGGTTAGCGAATGAGTTGTGTAACTGGACCAAAAATATTTTTAGCGCTTATTTGATGGTAGATTTCAAAGGAGCATTAATTTTTGCGGGCTTAAAAAATTATTTAAATCTTAAAAAAGAAGAACAAGATCAAATTGAGGCAGGAGCAGTAATTAGTGATCTTACAAGAGGGAGTTCTGCTTTTGGTGAAGTTAACCTCACATTGCTTCTTCATGTAGGGCCAATTATTTTTCAATTGGTTATGATTTTCGCAGTTTTATTCACGACCATTAGTTTACTTTTTAGTATTAGCTTTTTAGTGGTAGCTATTATTATTTTTCTAGTTTCATTTCATATAAATAAAAAAAGTAGTTCACTATTTGATGCTATGTATCAAAAAAATAATCAGGTAAATAGCCATTTGATACATCAGATCTCGAATTCCTATGAAATTAAAGTAAAAAATGCAGTACCGTTTCAATTATCAAAGTTTAATGAAACATTAAATTTGTATATCACCACAGCCAAAGATAGGAATAAGAAAATAGGACTATTGATGATTTCTCAATTATTCATGATCTTCTTATTCTTACTCATGTTTATGTTGTTTACAGTATTTCTTTCCACTGAAAAGCAATTGACCCCTGGTGCTTTTGTATTGATAAGTACCTATATTATTCAACTCACCAATCCGTTTCTGGCGGTTTCCCAAAGTTTGATGCGCTTAAATGGAAATTTTGTTGCTCTAGCAAAATATCGGCAGTACTTTAATTTGAATAAAGAGCAATATACACACTCCACTGTTAAAGATACGGAAATTCTCTACCAATTTATAAATGCTAAATTTTCATTAGGAAAAAGAAACGTAGATCATTTTAATTTAACAATATCAACCAATAAAACGTATGTCGTGATTGGTCAAACAGGGCTAGGTAAAACTTCTCTGATGAATTATTTAATGGGGGTATATCAGATTCAGTCAGGCCAGCTTTTGTATAAAAATATTGATATTAGTCATAATTTTTCTAAACATATTTTTAATGAAGTGGTCTATGTTGCCCAGCAACCTATAATTTTCCCTTATTCTTTAAGAGAGAATCTAGTCTATAACTCTCAATATATTTACGAAGACTCTTATTTACTACAGATGCTTGAGCAGTTTAACTTATCGCATATTTTGAAAAAGCATCAGTTAACACTCGATGATGATCTAACTGAAATTTATAAGAATTTTTCAGGAGGAGAAAAACAAAGAATTTGTATTCTTCGAGGTCTTTTAGCTCGTCCACAACTCATCATATTAGATGAACCGACAGCAGCTTTAGATGTAGATACTGCCAAAAATATACTTGAATATATTCAGCAAGTTGTTCCATCCATAATTATGATTACACATTCACCTTATGCAATGGAGCTTGCAGATGAGGTGATTGATTTAGAAAAATTATTAAACTAAAGATCATCAAAAAATAAAAAAGAGCCTAATCAGGCTCTTTTTTACATCTTAAAAAATTAAAGACGGTTTTCATCTAACAAAAGCTGAGCTTCACGAAGGTTTAAAGTACCTTCATAAATTGCACGGCCTGTGATTGCACCTAAAATGCCCGGTTGGCCTTTTAAGTTACGAACGTCATCAAGGTTGGTTACACCACCTGAAGCAATGACTGGTAAGCCTGAGTATTGAGCCAAGTTTACAGTTTGCTCAACATTTACACCTTGCATCATGCCGTCACGCGCAATGTCCGTGTAAACAATGCTAGACACACCAGCATCTGCAAAGCGTTTCGCTAAATCAGTTGCTTTCACATCAGTAACATTTGCCCAGCCGTCAGTTGCAACCATACCATTCATGGCATCAATACCAACAATGATGTGGCCTGCGAAACGTTTACAAGCTTCTTCTACAAATTCTGGTTCTTGAACAGCTTTAGTGCCGATAATGACAAAAGTCACGCCAGCTTCTAAATAGTGTTCAATCGTTTCTAATGAGCGAATACCACCACCAATTTGAATTGGTAATTCTGGCTGAGCTTTTGCAATTGCTTCAACAACAGGTTTATGAATAGGCGTACCTGCGAAAGCACCATTCAAATCGACCAAATGCAAACGTCGTGCGCCTTCATTTACCCAATGCTGGGCAGTTGCAACCGGATCGTCAGAGAAAACGGTATCGTCTTCCATACGCCCTTGTTTTAAACGCACACATTTACCATCTTTCAGGTCAATTGCTGGAATGATTAGCATGCTTTCGCTCCTTGCTTCATCATGTTTATGAAATTGTGCACATCTTAGCAAAGTATTGATCAATCGCTAAGCCTTAGAAAAGACTTTTATAACTTTACCCTTGAAGAGCGGTTTGAATCTTTTCAGAAATATGTATTGGTAATACCTTTCGTTTTTTAAGCTCGAGAAATACCAATAGGGCAGCATAGGCGTCAGCAGCTGCATAACTGATTTGTGGTGAAGTAAGCGGTTTTCGCGCCCAATTTGAAGTTCCAACTTTCTTCGACTTGGCAAGATACTGACCAAGTAATAGTGCTACGGCTTTTTGTACACCCATTTGTTGTTTAAAGCCAAAATGGCTAAAACCTTTAGCAAGGTCAATGCAGCTTTCAAGCTCTATGCCTTTTTTGTGAAAAATATGCTTATCATTTTTAAGGCCAAAGCCGACTTTAATTTGTTTTGGATTAGACAAAATGGGCTGTAAAAATTTTAAAGTCGATGAATTGACATGAAATAAATAGGCTTTGTGTTCTGTAGCCAGCTGAATCAAATGTGGGCCAGTTGATACTTCACCTACCTGAAAAGTAGGTTTAGATTCAGAATCAAATCCTAAAAAGGTCGCTACCCTTAATTCTTCTTCAATAGTTTTGCATTGCTCGCTATTTTCAATCACCACAATATTTTGATGGTTAAGATTTTCAAAAGGAGGGAGCTGCTGAATAGAAGTTTTATCAAGAAGGGCAGAGGCTTCAGACATATTTAACAGCGTACAAATGAATAGGGCTATTCACTTTATATATGAATAAAGCCTAGAGAACTAGGCTTTATGTGCATCTTTAAAAATTATTCAGACTGAGATGGGCTACCGATCGCAATACTTTCGCTTTTCTCGACATAACCTTCATAGGTTGGAGCCATAATTACGGCAATAACACCAAAAATTAATGCAAGCGGAATAAGCACAATATAAATCCAGCCTAAAACACGCTCCCAGCTTGGCGTTGGACGCTTAGGTCCATAATCATTAGGACCTTCAGTTCCTTTTGCACAGAATAAATAAATAGCAAGGCCAATATTCACGACCGGTACTAGCATCAGTAAAGAGAGCCACCCTGTATTATTGCGGTCATGCAAACGGCGGATGGTAAATACGAAGTTAATATAAATACCGACTATATAAAGAATTACTATACATATTAAGCCAGGCGTAGAAAAGTCTGGGGCACCTTCAGGGTTTGTAAAACCAAAAGTAAACATAATAAGTAGAATGGCGGTAACAAGGACTAGCGTAAATAAGAATGTCCAAGCTGCATAAGAGAGTCGTCCAAAACGACCATTTGCCTTAAACGGTGAATCTTGTGAAATGGGCTGATTTTCAAAAGGTGAATTCATTGTGTTTATCCTAATCATTTGGTTTTATTTAAAAGTATGAATATTCAATATTTTGTTGAATAAAATATCATTCTATAAATGATTGGTTATTATTATAAATAAAAAAACAGATCAGGCTATCTTGACCTGATCTGTTTCAGTTTTTGAATTGAATTAAATATTCCATTCCACAAAGTTTTTCAGTAACTGCAAACCAGCAGTGTGACTTTTCTCTGGGTGGAATTGAGTCGCGAATAAATTATCTTTGTGAATTGCTGTGCAGAAGTTCACGCCATACTCACATGTAGCAGCCACAAGATTTTCATCTTTAGGTTCAACATAGTAGCTGTGTACAAAGTAGAAGCGAGCATCTTGTTCAATGCTGTTCCACATCGGGTGACTTGGGTCCATTTGATGAACTTGGTTCCAGCCCATGTGTGGGACTTTTAAACCTTCCATTTGAGGAAAGTGTTTTACTACCCCGTCAAAAATACCTAAGGCATCTACACCGCCGTTTTCTTCTGAGCTTTGTAGTAGTGCCTGCATGCCTACGCAAATTGCAAGAACAGGCTTATTAAAAGCTGCTTTACGTACAACTTCATCAATACCTGCTTCACGCATGCCTTGCATACAGTCACGCATTGCCCCAACACCCGGGAAAACAATTTTGTCGGCTTGTGCAATTAATTTTGGATCATTTGTCACATCGACGGTTGCACCTACATATTCAAGTGCTTTAGCGGCTGAGTGCAGATTACCCATGCCATAATCAAGCAATGCGATACGTGTCATTAGAGGCTACCTTTTGTCGATGCAATCGTGTTTTCAGCACGTGGATCAATTTCACATGCCATACGTAAAGCACGAGCTAGTGCTTTAAATACACTCTCGATTTGATGGTGGCTATTTTTACCTTTCAAGTTATCGATGTGTAAGGTCATAAGCGCATGGTTTACGAAACCTTGGAAAAACTCGGAAAATAAATCTACGTCAAAGGTACCGATGCGCGCGCGAGTAAATGGAATATCCATAAATAAACCCGGACGACCAGACAAATCTACAACCACACGAGATAAAGCTTCGTCTAATGGCGCGTAAAAATGCCCATAACGACGTAAACCTTTTTTATCACCTAAAGCTTGTGCAAAAGCTTGTCCAAGCGTGATACCGCAGTCTTCTACGGTATGGTGATCATCAATCTCTAAGTCTCCATCACAATGAATATCGATATCAAATAAGCCATGTCGCTTGATTTGATCAATCATATGGTCTAAAAATGGAACTCCGGTGTTTAGTGTGCCTTGACCAGTACCATCGAGATTTAAACGAACTCGAATTTTGGTTTCATTGGTATTTCTAACCACTTCACTGATACGTTGCGTCATGGACACGTTCCTCAAAAAACGTCAAAAATGATTGGATGTTAACGACAATTTCGCTGTGACGAATTCGTGACAGCATCATAGTTTGCTCAGGAGGGTTAATCAATGCCTATTACCGTACATGCTTATAGTTCTCTAGATAATTCAGAGATCCGCGATCAGCTTGAGCGACTGTATGACACAAGTCCGGAGTTTGGTGACGGGCACGATGCGATTGAACAACTTGAACAAGATTTACAACAGTATACCACGCTATACACTGCCGAATTTAACACCAAAATTATAGGTGCAATCTGGTGTTCAGGACAAGGTGAAAGCAAGGTGCTTGAATATATAGTTGTACACCCTGCAAATCGTGGACGCGGAGTAGCAGAGCGTCTAGTTGAAGAAGCTTGTCGTATAGAAGAAGCAAAAGGCGTTAAAATTTTTGAGCCAGGTTGTGGTGCAATTCATCGCTGCTTAGCTCATATTGGTAAATTGCATAGCTAAAAATCTATTTTTACGACACTTGTGATTTAAAATTAAACACTTGTTACAAAAAATGCGGAAGTTGCTTGACGTCCTCCTATAAACATTGTTTAATACGCCCACTTCGGCGTGATAGCTCAGTTGGTAGAGCAACGGATTGAAAATCCGTGTGTCCCCAGTTCGATCCTGGGTCTCGCCACCATTATTTGTGTTTTCAATCCCTGATCCCATCAGGGATTTTTTTTTGAGTATAAAAAATACTCATTTAAATCAAAAACTCAGGATAATTGTTGACTATTGTTCTGAGATACGGCTTAATACAGGCCATCGGCGTGATAGCTCAGTTGGTAGAGCAACGGATTGAAAATCCGTGTGTCCCCAGTTCGATCCTGGGTCTCGCCACCATATTCGAAAAAGCCCCATACATTATGTATGGGGCTTTTTTCATGCCTGTTTATTTAATAAAAATATTAAGACCTTACCTGTGTATAAATCTCATTTTATCCACAAGCAAAGAGGGTTATCCCCAATATTGCCTTAACTTTCTAAAAATGGCTCAACTGAAAACTTGTCTCTAATCGTGAGGGCTATCATTAATCAGCCGTTTTCCTAAACACACGGCTTCTACTTCGTCGTAACCGAGTTGTTCGTAAAAGTTCAACACATTCAAATTGTCTTTACGGACGAGTAATTGTAGTTTTGGGCAGCCACGAGCGATGAGGCGCTTCTCAAGCTGCTGAACAAGCGCTGTAGCGATTCCTAGGCGTTGTTGGTGGGGGTGAACAGCCAGATAATTAATCCAGCCTCTATGGCCGTCGTAGCCGCCCATAAGCGTGCCAATCAGTTGCTCATCCTTAATAGCAACGAGGAATAAATCGTCCTGCTGCGAAACTTTCCTGAAAATATCCGTTTCAGGGTTATTCCAAGGGCGAGTTAGGCCACAGCTTTCCCATAGATTGACCACATCATCCAGATCTGCATTTGTAAATTGGCGAATAATGAACATATGGATTTCTACTTTTTGTTTTGATGTATTGAAAAGATAAAATAAAAATTCGAACTTGAGCAGTAGTTTGTGAATAATTTACACAAATAAAAAAGCACCCCCGTAGGAGTGCTTAAATTAGAAGTATGGCTTAAGCTGATTTTGCAACTGGTGTTGGTTGAAGCATTTGGCCTGTTTCTTCGAAGTTTGCATGCCAAGACAATGCTTCACGAAGTAAGTGAGGTGTATGTCCGCCTTTAGCACATGCACGATCAAAGTAGTCATTTAATGCATCACGGTAAAGCGGGTGTACGCAGTTGTCGATAATAGCGCGAGCGCGTTCACGAGGTGCTAAACCACGTAAGTCTGCTAAACCTTGCTCTGTCACTAAAATATCAACGTCGTGTTCACTATGATCAACGTGACTCACCATTGGCACGATAGAAGAAATATCGCCGCCTTTAGCGATTGATTTGGTTACAAAGATTGCCAAGTGCGCATTACGAGCGAAGTCACCTGAACCACCAATACCGTTCATCATTTTAGTACCGCACACGTGAGTTGAGTTCACGTTACCGTAAATATCAAACTCAAGTGCAGTATTAATACCGATAATACCTAAACGACGTACAAGCTCAGGGTGATTAGAAATTTCTTGTGGACGAAGCACTAATTTGTCTTTGTAAGCTTCGATATTGCCAAAAACTTTTTCACCACATTTTGCTGAAAGCGTAATTGAACTACCAGAAGCAAATTTCATTTTGCCTGCATCAATTAATTCAAAAGTACAGTCTTGTAGTACTTCTGAGTACATGATGAGGTCTTCAAAATTAGAATCTTTTAAACCTGTCAGTACAGCATTCGCAATCGAACCGATCCCTGCTTGGAGTGGACCAAGGTTCTTCGGTAAACGACCTTCAGCCACTTCTTTTTCAAAGAATGCGATAAGGTGATTGGCAATGCCTTGAGTCTCATCATCTGGAGGAGTGACTGTCGATGGAGAGTCATGTGTATCGTTAAATACAATACCAACAATTTTCGAAGGATCGATTTGGATAGCTGTTGTACCAATACGTTCGTCCACTTTTGTTAATGGAATTGGCGTACGTGTTGGACGGTAAGTTGGAATATAGATATCGTGCAAACCTTCAAAGCTTTCGCTTAAAGAAGTGTTGATTTCAACAATTACTTTTTCGGCAAAAATCGCAAAACTTGCAGAGTTACCAACAGAAGTTGTTGGAATAATACCACCATCTTCAGTAATCGCAATTGCTTCAATGACCGCAACATCTGGACGTTTAAGTTGCTGGTTACGCATTTGCTCAACAGTTTCTGACAAGTGTTGGTCAATAAACATGACTTCGCCGTTGTTAATTGCGCGGCGCAAAGTGTTATCCACTTGGAATGGCATGCGACGAGATAAAACACCTGCTTCCGTGAGTTGTTTGTCTAAGTCATTACCTAAGCTAGCACCCGTAATTAACGTGATTTTTAACGGATTCTTTTTTGCAAGCTCTACAAGTGCTTGTGGAACAGCTTTAGCTTCACCGGCACGAGTAAAACCACTCATACCAACGGTCATTCCATTTTCGATGAATTGCGCAGCTTGTTCAGCACTGATGACCTTGTCATGAAGAGAAGCTAGGCGAATACGACTTAAAGACATTGGACATCCTCAATATTGTCAAAACATACCGGATTTTAGCTATGAAAAAATGAAAAGTGCATAGGTGTTAGGCTAAGGTCTAATTTTTTAAATAAATGCGGGTATAACTTATTTTTATGATTTTTAATATATTGATTATTATTGACTTTTTTGAGGTTTAAAATAGCGCTTTAAATGTTCAATTGCTCAAATTAAAAGCGCTCACTTAAAGTTTGTTTGATTTTTTCTAAAGGATTGTGCGTTGTATTTTCTTCAGGGGCGGGTTTTGGAATTGGTAAAGAAATAATTACCTCTAAACCGCCTTGTTCACGATTGTGAATCTGGATTTCACCTTGGTGAATATCGACAATACGTTTAACAATGGCAAGACCCAAACCGCTTCCCTGAATCGTTCTAGCCGAGTTGCCTCTTACAAAAGGCTGCATTAATTCTTCAATTTGATCTTCTGGAATGCCTTCACCATGGTCAGCAACCGTAATTAAAATATGTTCATTTTCAACCTTTGCACTGAGTTCGATCGGTTCAGCACCATAACGCTTTGCGTTATTAATGAGGTTGGCAATAAGTCGTTTTAAAGAGAGGCTGCGTGCAGGAATAATAGGAACATCCTGCATGTTAAAGCGAATATCAAGGGGTTTAAACTGAACCACCAATTCTTGCAAAAGAATATTGATATTGGTGTCTTTTAATTCCTCATCTGAACCATCGCGCATATATGAGATGAATTGATTTAGAATCGCATCCATATCATCTACGTCATAAACCAGACCTTCACGTAGAAACTCATCAGGTAGCATCTCTGCAGTTAAACGAATACGTGTGAGGGGAGTCCTTAAATCATGTGAAATTCCCGCTAGCATGATTCGTCTTTCACGCTCAGTTTGTTCAAGTGTATATACCATACGGTTAAACGCTTGGTTTACTTGGCGAATTTCTAAAGGGCCATGGTTGGTATCTAAATAAGGTGCAGTTCCAGACTTACTGTATTCGTTGGCAGCATTTTGCAAACGACGTAATGGTCGGTTCATTTGTCGAACCAAAATTAAAATGATGATGGCCGAAACTAATGGGACACCCACAACCCAGCCTACCAGTAGCTCGGGGCTATAGTTGGCATAGGTTTTTAAAGGTTCACGAACCCAGTTACCATGCATTTCTGGCGTTTGAATCCAGATACGTGGGCTAGGTTTAAATTGGAAATAGACAGTAACGTCTTTTGCGCCAATTTCATTTGCCAGTTTTTGCTCAACTTGGTTGGTAAAAAACTCGGCAATAATTTTATCGCGGACACTTGGATATTCTTTGGGGTTCGTGACATATTCAATGCCAACCCGATTGCGTAACCATGTGTCGACGTCAACTTCGCTATCACGATGAAAAATACGAATATTAGGGTTATTTACCAGTTCTAGTTCAACTGCTAGATAGCGTGCATGTTGCTGAATTTCAGGTAAATAGAGGGTTCGCCAAAAAAACCACAATGACATAAATAAGCTAAAGAGTACCACCAGCAGTACCAAAATTGTGGTACGCATGGCCGCAGAACGTGGCTTAATCTTGTCGAGAAAACGTTCCCATCGGGTCCGTTTACGCTCTGAGTACGCAACGTAGTCGGTAAAGGTTTGCGGTGGTATTGGCTCTAAACTCACTCTATTTTATCTCAAGCTTATTCAGCACCGTCCGGAACAAACACATAACCTACGCCCCATACAGTTTGAATGTAACGTGCGCGTGCCGGGTTATCTTCAATTAAGCGGCGTAGACGAGACACTTGAACATCAATAGAACGTTCCATTGCACCCCATTCACGGCCACGAGCCAAGTTCATGAGCTTGTCGCGTGTTAAAGGTTCACGTGGATGCTGTACCAAAGCTTTTAATACGGCAAATTCACCTGTAGTCAATGTAACGATTTGTCCTTCACGAGTTAGTGTACGTGTAGATAAATCTAGAGACCATGGACCGAAGCTAACCACTTCAACTTGTTGGCTTGGCGCACCCGGAACTTCACGTACCTGACGACGCAATACTGCGCGAATACGTGCTAAAAGTTCATTTGGGTTAAATGGTTTCGGTAAATAGTCATCTGCGCCGGCTTCAAGACCAGCAATACGGTCAGAGTCACTACCACGTGCAGTTAACATGATAATTGGAGTATCAATATTTGACTGACGTAAACGACGACAAATACTTAAACCATCTTCAACGGGCAACATAAAGTCGAGCACGATAAGTGAAAATAACTCACGTTGTAATAAACGATCCATTTGTGAGGCATCATGGGCAGTTTTTACAACAAAGCCTTTATCTTCCAAAAAACGTTGCAAGAGGGTACGTAAACGCACATCGTCATCGACCACTAAAATGCGCTCGACACGATCCGTTTCGTTATGTACGGTTTCAGGATGTTCAGCAGGTACAACTAAACTCATGATGTACTCCCTTTTAAAGTCATAATTTATATATTATTGGATCGGTTAGGCTTATTGCCAACAAGCCCTCAGTATAATGCCGATGTTCTTGTTAAGACTATGTATCAATTTGCTCAAAATTACAATTTTCGTAGGGGCTTGAAACCAAAAAACAACATCTTATGCCCATAATTTAGCAAAGCCTTAAAGAAAAACTCAAATATTTGGCTATTTACCTCTTTCACATCGATTAAATTCTAATAAATATTTGTTTCAAATAAATTATTTTAAAAATGGGTTTTGGTTCTTAAGTTCTAACTTTTAATTTATTCATTTGTGGTTTAAGTATGAGAACTTAATAATTTATTTGGAAAGATAAGAAAAACTATATTTTGAACGTCCTGGCAATGTATCAATATGTTCTTTTTCTCATAATTTATATTAAAAATTTTCTTTAATTAAAGAAGTATCTATAAATTTCATATTTTTTAAAAGGTAAAAGGCTAGCTTAAAGGCCCAAATGAGTCACAGAAAAAACTTTTTTACGGCCATAAGAATGTGAAAAATTCATAGTCAATACAAAAAAACGTTTTGAATACGCAAACAAGTGTGGATTTTATGGTCTTGGTCTTTATAATCAGTGCTTTTAAACTTTATCCTTGTGGGATCAAACACGATGACTGACTTAGTTCAGCAGTTGGCAAGTGAGCTTGCCGTACGTCCAAACCAAGTAGAAGCTGCCATCCGCTTAATTGATGAAGGTGCCAGTGTTCCATTCATTGCCCGTTACCGTAAAGAAGTAACACAAGGTTTAGATGATACGCAGTTACGCCAATTAGATACTCGTTTAGCGTATTTACGTGATTTATATGAGCGCCGTGAAAAGGTCATTCAGTCATTGCAAGAACAGAATAAATTGAATGATGACTTGTTGGCGCGGGTGAATGCAGCCGAAACAAAAAATGCTTTAGAAGAAATTTATGCGCCGTACCGTCCTAAACGTACGAGCAAATCTTTCAAGGCGAAAGAAGCGGGCCTTGGACCAATTGCCGAAAAAATTATTTCAGAACAAATTGATCCGACAGAAGCATTGGCTGGTTTTAGTCATGAAGACTATCCGGACGTTGAAAGTCAGTTAGACGCAATCCAGCATATTCTGATTGATGACTGGGCACAAAACATTCCTCTTACTACAGAATTAAAAGCGACTTTCGCAAAAACAGCAGTGTTAAAAAGTACTGTTGCATCTGAAGAGAAGAAAGAAGTGGGCAAAAAGTTCCGTGATTACTTTGAATTCTCTGAAGGCCTAAACAAATTACCATCACATCGTTTATTGGCGATGTTACGTGGCCGCCAAGAAAATGTACTCGGTTTAAAAGTTGATGGCGAAGATGATGCACCATTGGCTCGTATTGAAACTGAATACAACCTTGATCAGGTTCAGCCACAAACACGTCAAGATTTTTTAAAACAAACTGCAAAATTATTCTGGTTAGGTAAAGTTCGTCCTCAAATCGAGCATTCATTACTTACAGAAAAACGTCTTGCTGCTGAAGCAGAAGCAATGCAGGTGTTTGCTGAAAATCTTCGTCACTTATTGTTATCAGCGCCAGCTGGTAGCCGTACGACTTTGGGTGTCGACCCTGGTATTCGTACTGGTGTGAAACTAGCTGTGGTAAGCGAAGCTGGTGATGTACTTGCACATAGCACGATTTATCCATTTGCGCCTAAAGAAGATAAAGAAGGCTCAATTGCTGAGCTTGCACGTCTATGTCGTGAATACAATGTCGAGCTTATTGCTATTGGCAATGGTACTGCGAGCCGTGAAACAGAAGCTGTTGTAGCTGAAATGATGGCTGCAAATACAGATCTTAAATTAACTCGCGTAACCGTAAGTGAAGCAGGCGCCTCTGTTTACTCTGCAAGTGAACTTGCTGCGGCGGAACTGCCAGAGCTTGATGTTTCAATCCGTGGTGCAGTTTCTATTGCGCGCCGTTTACAAGACCCGCTTGCTGAGCTTGTTAAAATTGATCCGAAGTCGATTGGCGTAGGTCAATATCAACATGATGTGAACCAAACTGGTTTAGCAAAAACACTTGATGCAGTTGTAGAAGACTGTGTGAACGCTGTTGGGGTAGATGTAAATACTGCTTCACCAGCAATCTTGGCTTATATTGCAGGTTTGAATAAAGCAATTGCACAGCAAATTGTTGAATACCGTAAAGAGCATGGCCGTTTTGACACACGTCAGGCACTTAAAAATGTACCGCGTCTTGGCGAACGTACTTTTGAACAGGCTGCTGGTTTCTTACGTATCCAAAATGGTTCAGAGCCATTAGATGCATCTGCTGTTCACCCTGAAAGTTATGGTCTTGTTGAGAAAATTGTTGCAGCAAAAGCTACAACGGTAAAAGACATTATTGGTAATACCGAAATTATTCGTCAGGTTAAAGCAGAAGAGTTTGTTGATGACAAATTCGGTTTGCCAACTATTCAAGACGTTTTAGCAGAACTTGAAAAACCGGGCCGTGACCCTCGTCCAGAATTCCGCACAGCTAAATTCCGTGAAGACATTACTGAAGTTGCTCAGTTGACTGAAGGTATGCAGCTTGAAGGTGTTGTAACGAATGTGACGAATTTTGGTGCTTTTGTTGATATTGGTGTGCATCAAGATGGTTTGGTTCATATCTCTGAATTAGCCAATGAGTTCGTTTCTGACCCGCATAAAGTGGTAAAACCAGGTCAGATCGTACAAGTGCGTGTTATGCAAGTTGATGTTGAACGTAACCGTGTAAACTTAAGTATGCGTGCAGAAGGTGCGGCACCTGTGAAAGCACAGCGTCCACCACGTCGTGAACAAAATAACGAACAGCGTTCTGAGCGTAAACCACAAGGTAAACGTCCACAACCGCGTAAAGATCAAGTTGAACGTCCGCAGCGTAGTAAGCAAGAAAAACCACAAGAGCAAAAAATTGGTGGTTTTGGTGCATTATTATTACAAGCAGGAATTAAGGGTTCTAAATAAGAGCCTTTAGAGAACTTAAAAAAGCCTCCTAAACGGGAGGCTTTTTTATTGTTTCTAAATCGTCTTCCAAATGGCTAGTGCTATGTTTTATTAAAACATCACGCTCATAAAGATGAGGTGAATCTTAAGATCAACAAAAACGTCGTGAAATCTACAATCAACTATACAACGTTATAGCATAACTCAACTTTAACCCGATTCAGTTGTCAGACAATATCGATAAAGCCTTGAAGTAAGTTCCTCACTTTCAGGCAGTTACATTAAAAATTGATTGTTTTTTATATTATAAATGGTTGTTTTTATGCCGGCTTTAGAACTGAAAAATAGATTTCACGTAAACGACCTCCTTTCGGGAGTGGTCGTATTTCTCGTGGCCTTACCCTTATGTTTGGGTATTGCCTTAGCCTCAGGTGCTCCAATTATTTCTGGCATTATTGCTGGAATAGTGGGTGGAATTATTGTTGGCCTGCTGAGTGGCTCTCATATCAGCGTTTCTGGCCCAGCAGCAGGGTTGACTGCGGTCATCCTTGTACAACTCGATCAATTAGGCGGCAATTATGCCGCCTTTTTATTGTGTATTGTATTTGCAGGAATTTTACAAATTCTGTTTGGTGTATTTAAGTTGGGTTTCTTTGCTAACTTTATTCCAAACAATGTCATTTTAGGATTATTGGCAGCCATTGGTGCCATTCTGATTGTGACACAGTTACCTTATTTATTTGGGTTGACTGATTTTTCATGGAAAGAAGTTTGGACTGCTACATCGGATACGTTTATCCAAAAATTTGATGCTGGAGCAGCATTGATTGGACTATTGAGCTTATTTTTAATTTTAGCTTGGGACAGTAGCCCACTTAAAAAGTTAGCGTTGCCTTCTGCCTTAATTGCCGTGGTACTCGCAGCAGTTTTTAACTTTGTTTTAATAAGTATCGGTTCTTCATGGGCTGTGCAAAGTAATAATTTGATTCAACTACCAAATATATTGCAAGCACCAGAAGAGGTATTGGTTTTTCCTGACTTTAGCTATTTAGCTGAACCATTAATTTATACCGGAGCCATTACACTTGCGATCGTGGCATCTTTAGAAACATTACTAAATTTAGAAGCAGCAGATAAACTTGATCCTCAAAAGCGTTCATCTCCACCTAATCGTGAGTTATGGGCGCAAGGAGCAGGTAATATTGTGTCGGGTTTAATTGGTGGAATGCCAGTGACCTCAGTGATTGTCCGTAGTTCTGTAAATGCCAATACAGGTGCACGTAGTAAATGCTCAACCATTATTCACGGTGTGTTGTTACTGCTTGCCATTCTATTTTTTGTCCCACTCATGAACATGATTCCTTTGTCTGCACTTGCAGCAATTTTGATCGTGACTGGTTTTAAACTGACTCATCCAAAGTTATTCAAACAGCTTTACCAAAAAGGTTGGAGACAGTTTTTACCATTCATTATTACCTTGGTTGCGATCTTGTTGACAGATTTATTAACCGGAATCTTGGTGGGGCTATTTACCAGTAGTGCATTTATTTTATATGGCAACTTCAATAAAGGTGTTCGTGTTTATAAAGAAAAGCATTTACATGGAATCGTGACGCGTATTGAGCTTCCTTCACAAGTGACTTTTCTGAATCGTTCCGCGCTCATTTCTGCCTTGGAACATGTTCATAAAGATCAACAGTTGATTATTGATGCCACTCAATGTGATTCGATTGATCCGGATATTTATCAAGTCATTCAAGACTATCAAAATGAGACGGCAGTTAAACGCCAAGTCGACCTTAAGCTTATTGGATTTAAGCAGCACTATGAAGAGGTAGATGATGCGGTACTGGATATCTACATTAGTACGAGAGATCTACAACGTAAATTAAGTCCACAGCAAGTCATTACTTTACTTAAAGAAGGAAATGAACGTTTCGTTAAAAATGAGCGCTTGCAACGTGATATTTATCGCCAAATTCGTGTTACTGCAGATGAAGGCCAGCACCCAATTGCTGCCGTTTTGGGCTGTATGGACTCACGTGCTCCAACTGAAATGATTTTTGACGTGGGTATTGGTGATCTATTTAGTTTAAGGATTGCAGGTAATATTGCAGGTCAAAAGGTATTAGGCTCGCTTGAGTTTGCTTGTCAGGCCAAAGGCTCAAAAGTCATTTTAGTTTTAGGTCATACTGACTGTGGTGCAGTGACTAGTGCATGTCAGTTACGCTTACAGCAAAAACAAATCTCCGATGTCAAAGAGATGCCGCATATTCAATATGTGCTTGGTCCGCTCATGCATTCGGTAGAAAGTGTATATGACATTATGCAACCCCGTGAATTAAACAAGACCTTCGTAAATCAGGTAACTGCTATGAATGTTCACTACAATATCCAATATATTATTAATAACAGTAGGGTACTTAAAGACTTACTGGATCGTGGTGAAATAGCGATTGTTGGCGCGATTTACGATGTTAAAACAGGGCATGTCGAGTTTTTAGATGCGTAAATAGAACCAAATAAAAAAGCGCCTTTCATGAGGCGCTTTTTTATTTAAGCTTGCTGAATATTTTAAATTACCAATGCTCACCAGGGAAAATGCGTGCATATGCTTTTTGCACCCAGTTAAGTTTTTCAGCTTTTTTGCCTTTTGCGGCATCTGAACTTGGAAACAGACGGAAACCAATCGACATAAACATATTGTTAATGCCAGGGGCCACTGAATAGGTCATAGAAGCCAAACGGCCTAAGTTAGTTGCAATACGTTTTGGACGTT
The DNA here is from genome assembly GCF_002899995.1 of Acinetobacter sp. AKBS16. Lineage (NCBI taxonomy): Bacteria > Pseudomonadati > Pseudomonadota > Gammaproteobacteria > Moraxellales > Moraxellaceae > Acinetobacter > Acinetobacter sp. AKBS16. The sequence continues at coordinate 47,122 of NZ_POYH01000052.1, forward strand.
TCACAATTGCATAAGCAATTAAATCGGCTGCTTGCTCAGGTGAGAGAGTCGGTACATATTTATAAATCTTGGTCGGCGCAATCATTGGTGTACGCACTAAAGGCATGTAAATTGAAGTGATTGCAATTTTATGTGCATGAACTTCTGCCGATAGACAACGGCTAAATGCATCAAGCGCAGCTTTAGAAGCAACATAAGCCGAGAAGCGGGTTGCATTTGCTAATACACCAATCGAACTAATATTAATAATTTGCCCATCTTTGCGTTGAATCATGTGAGGCAAAATATTGAGCACTAAACGTACAGCGCCAAAGTAGTTCAATTGCATAGTACGTTCAAAGTCGTGGAAACGGTCATAAGACTCATGAACGGCACGACGAATAGAGCGACCTGCGTTATTAATTAAAATATCAATATGGTCAACAGAAGCTAAAATCTCTTTAGAAACCTGATCAATCATTTCCATGTCGTTCAGATCACATGGGAAAATTGATGCCTGACCGCCACGGCTTTCAATATCTGCTTTGACTTCTTCTAATGTTTCTTGAGTACGGGCAACCAGTAAAACATGCGCACCAGCGTCAGCAAGTTTATTGGAAATCGTTAAACCGATTCCACTTGAGGCGCCTGTCACTAAGATGACTTTACCTTGTACCTTTTCCTGGAACAGAGCTTCTAATTTTTTATTCACAGCATTTTACCTAAGTAGGGGCAGGGGCTATTTATTCCGGTATGTAATTTTTATTTTTACAACCGTTGGTTCATCCTGATGAACTCCTAAATATTGCCTTATCTTAATAGATGTTTAAAAATTGTCTAGTATGTAAATATATGAAATTTAACAATTTATTTAGAGTAAAAACTCTAAATTATTACCCTAATCCATTAATTATTCTTAATAGTTAAATCACTTAAAAATAAAAAAGCCTCTATATTCCAGAGGCTTGTTAGATGGGGTTAAAATTTATACGGATGAAAGTGCTTGTTCTAAATCGGCAATGAGGTCATCAACATGCTCGATACCAATTGAAAGACGTACCATATCTTCACTTACACCAGCAGCTTTTAGTTCTTGTTCGTTGAGTTGGCGGTGAGTTGTGGTTGCAGGGTGACACGCCAGACTTTTCGCATCACCAATGTTCACAAGGCGGGTAAATAGCTGGAGGGCATCAATGAAGCGAGTACCGCCTTCACGGCCATCTTGAACCCCAAAAGATAAAATTGCAGAAGGTTTACCTTTTACATATTTTTGCGCAAGTTGGTGTTGTGGATGATCTTTTAAGCCTGCGTAATTGACCCATTTTACTTTCGGATGATTTTGCAAATATTCCGCAATTCTTTGTGCATTTTCAGTATGGCGTTCCATCCGTAAATTAAGCGTTTCTAGACCCTGTAAAATTAAGAAAACACTGAGCGGACTAATAGCTGCGCCTGTATTACGTAATGGTACAACGCGAGCCCTTGCTATATAGGCAGCTTCACCTAATGCCTCTACATAGTTCACACCATGATAGCTTGGGTCTGGCGTGTTCAATACTTTAAAACGCTCCGGATATTTACCCCAAGGAAACTTACCGCTATCGATAATCGCACCACCAATACTATTGCCATGACCACCAATATATTTAGTCAAAGAATGTATGACGATATCGGCGCCATATTGGAATGGTTTTAATAAAGCAGGGGTAGCGACTGTATTATCAACAACGACAGGTACGCCATATTCATGGGCGATTTTCGAAATTTCTTCTAGATCGATGATATTTCCAAGCGGATTGCCGATTGACTCAACAAAAACAAGTTTAGTTTTATCATCAATTAAGTTACGTAAACTTTCAGGCTTTTGATAATCAAAAAAGCGAACTTCAATGCCTTGTTTTGGCAAGGTATGAGCAAATAAGTTGTACGTTCCACCATATAAAGTTGAGACTGAGGCAATATTATCTCCAGCTTCAGTAATGGTCTGAATTGCGTAAGTAATAGCTGCCATTCCCGATGCCAAAGCTAATGCCCCAATACCGCCTTCTAACGCAGCAAGGCGCTGCTCAAGTACGGCTGTGGTTGGATTCATAATACGGGTATAGATATTGCCTTGAACTTTTAAATCGAAAAGGTCGGCACCGTGTTGTGTGTTATCAAATGCATACGAAGTTGTTTGATAGATAGGGACTGCAACAGCTTTAGTGGTTGCTTCTGGAGTGTAGCCTGCGTGAATGGCTAAGGTTTCATCTTTATAAGTCATGATTACTTCATCTTCGTGAGTTAAATATTGAGCGAGTCTAGCTTAAAATTTATATAGAAAATTGCAGAAATTCTGGTTTGTTATCCAATTTTAGGAATATAGATAGAAAAATATACGCTGAAACGTTGTATAAATCTTATACATAAACATTTTGCAACTTATTGAAAAAGAAAATTGTTTGATAAATCCGTACGATGGAAATCATAACTTCAAGTCATTAGTGTTTTCATCGTATAATACGCGCGATTATTTTGTCGCGTCTTGCGATGTATTGGTTTTTCAATTGAGGAGTCCTGCGTGGCCCAATATATTTATACGATGAACCGAGTGTCTAAGATGGTTCCGCCAAAGCGCGAAATCTTAAAAGACATCTCTTTATCATTTTTCCCGGGTGCCAAAATTGGTGTTCTCGGTTTGAACGGTGCGGGTAAGTCTACCTTGCTTCGTATTATGGCTGGCGTAGATAAAGATTTCTCTGGTGAAGCTCGTGCACAACCTGGAATTAAAATCGGCTATTTAGAGCAAGAACCGCCACTTGATCCAACTAAAGACGTTCGTGGTAACGTTGAAGATGGTGTGCGTGAAGCTTTAGATGCTTTAGAGCGTCTTGATCAGGTATTTGCAGAATATGCAGACCCAGATGCTGATTTTGATGCGCTTGCGAAAGAGCAGGAAAAATTAGAATCAATTATCCATGCTTGGGATGCACATAACCTAAATAACCAGCTTGAAATCGCGGCAGATGCCTTGAACCTTCCAGCTTGGGATGCAGATGTAACTAAGCTTTCTGGTGGTGAACGCCGTCGTGTAGCACTTTGCCGTTTATTGCTCTCTAAACCAGATATGTTGCTTCTTGACGAACCAACGAACCATTTGGATGCAGAGTCTGTATCTTGGTTAGAGCGATTCTTAAAAGATTTCCCTGGCACAATCGTGGCGATTACGCACGACCGTTATTTCTTAGATAACGTTGCCGAGTGGATCTTGGAGCTTGACCGTGGACACGGTATTCCTTACCAAGGTAACTATACTTCTTGGTTGGAGCAAAAAAATGCTCGTTTAGAACAAGAGCAGAAACAAGAAGAATCTTTTGCTAAAGCATTGAAAAAAGAACTTGAATGGGTTCGTCAAAATGCGAAAGGTCAGCAAAAGAAAAACAAAGCGCGTATGGAGCGTTTTGAAGAGCTTAACTCACGCGAATTCCAACAGCGTAATGAGACCTCTGAAATCTATATTCCACCTGGTCCACGTTTAGGTAACAAGGTTGTTGAAGTAGAAAATATCAGCAAGTCATTTGGTGATCGTTTACTTTACGAAAACTTGTCATTTACCGTACCACCAGCAGCAATTGTAGGTATTGTTGGTCCTAACGGTGCCGGTAAAACGACTTTATTCCGTATGATGACAGGTGAGCAAAAACCTGACACCGGTACTGTAACACTTGGTGATTCAGTTAAAGTGGCTTACGTGGGTCAGATTCGTGACACTTTAGATGATAACAAAACGGTTTGGGAAGAAGTTTCTGGCGGTTTAGACATCTTGAAAGTGGGCGATTATGAAATTGCATCACGTGCTTATATTGGTCGTTTTAACTTTAAAGGCCAAGATCAGCAAAAACGCGTAGGTGAATTGTCAGGTGGTGAGCGTAACCGTTTACAACTTGCGAAAATTTTACAGCAAGGTGCAAACGTTATCTTACTGGATGAGCCATCAAACGACTTGGACGTAGAAACTTTACGTGCACTTGAAGATGCAATTTTGGTATTCCCGGGTACAGTAATGGTTGTATCGCATGATCGTTGGTTCCTTGACCGTATTGCGACTCATATCTTGTCATTTGAAGATGAACAACCAGAGTTCTATACAGGTAACTATACCGAGTTTGAAGCTTATCGCCGTGCTAAGCTAGGTGATGACGCTCAGCCTCATCGCAAGAAATACAAAAAAATTAGCGGTTAATTACTGCTAAATTTAAAAACCAGCCTAAGGGCTGGTTTTTTGTTAGAAGGCAAGTTTACTAAAAGCTTCTTGTAAGCAACGTTCAGCATCAGGATGTCCCTGACTTGCTGCTTTGTTTAACCACTTTTCAGCTTCAGTGTAGTTTTTATCTAAACCAAATTGACCATTTAAATAGCCAATACCAAGTTTAAAGGAAGCGTCAGCATTACCTCTTAAAGCTGCACGGAGGTAGCACCACATCGCATTGCGGTCATTTGGGGTAATATCTAACCAATTCTGCATACGTTCATGATCTTGTATGGCTAACTCTTCAAAGCGTAAGCCTTGTTCAATTTCATCCTCAGCTTGTGAATGCATATCGGCTGGTAAGTTTTCAAAGGCAAACAAGTGATTAAGCCCATGCTTGATTGTTTTCATATTCATGACAGTCTCCCCTTGTTCCTCAATTTGATTGAATTGACTCACACTTTTAAGCTAGTCCCTTATATGAAAATCTTATGTTATTTTTTGTAAATCTGATATAGCGCATTTGGATGAAAAATGATGAAGTTTTAGCTTACATAAAAGTTACACGTGTTTTTACGCTTAGCGAAATTTCTATAAAAGTATTGGTATACAAACATGAAAATAGAATTTAAAAAGTTTAAGAACAAATGATTATTCAAAATAAAAAAATTGAGAAAATTTATAAATATCAAACAAAAGAAATTTTCTTAAACAAAACCAGCCTAAGGGCTGGTTTTGTTTTTAGATTAGTAAGGGTGCTTATTTAGTAAAGTCACCTCGTAAATCTGACAAGATGAGAGAAGGGGCTACCGTCACTATATCAAATGCCATCGCTAAAGGATAAAGCGCCATACGCGTTACACGTTTAAACGGATGTTTCTTGGTTATTTCATCTTTTTGTTGTAAGGCGATTGGATATGGAGTTGGAATCGTTTGTTGAACTTTTAAAGTAGGACTGGTTTGATAAATTTGGCCTTTAAAACGAATAATAGCGTAGGGATATAAAAGCTGTGTTTGGTTCTCCATAACCATAAAATGATTTTTAAAACCTAAATTTTTTAAATTTTCTTTCTGTTGATCAGAAAGTTTTGAAGCGGGAATATTGTATTGAAACTTGAGTTCACCATGAAAATGCGTAGGGTCATCCATTTCAAGTAGCAGAGGAGATGGAATAATTAAAGTTCTTTGATTTACAGGAATATTTTTAATGATATTTAAAAATTCCGAACTTCCTTCCGTCATTAAATAATTAAAGTCTTGTCCTATAAATACGACGCCTTGTTCTTGCTGGTTTTTAATGGTTTGCCCCAGTGCAATAATTTGATCTGTCTTTAAAATAGTTGTTTGGACCTCAGTCGTCTCATTCGGAAGGGCAGTCGATAAAATAGAAGTTGCACATCCACTTAAGCCAAGACAAGTTACTAGTAGGCTAGTGGTCAATGTTTTATACATGAACATTACTCTTAAAAATTATTTTTAAAAAACTTAGGAAACATCTGGGTTAAGAATGGAACCCATAAATCAACGTTTTGTAATTTTATTACATGTAGCTCGCCTGCTATAGTTGCTTCGTGCAATTTCTAACAGCCATGGTGTACTGTTGCCACGTTCTGCAATTTTCATGTCCGTCTTATTCTGTTTGCTTATATTCCAGAGTTTATGGAATATAGCAGCGGCTTTTTGCGCGCATGAAAATCAAGAAAAAGCACTACATCATTTTGGTCATCATGCAGCTTTAAATGTATATCAAACGTCTTCACATACCCATGTTGAACATACTGAGACTTTAGATGCTGCTCATAAAGCACCTTTAAACTTACAAGACCATCATGATCATTTACCGACATGTTTTCATGTCGTCATGACAGAAGTTGCAAAACAAGCTCAAACCCCTGTTTTGCATGTGCATGAACTTTCACAAATTTATCATTGGTCTAATTCTTACCAGTCTCCACATCTTAGTGCCTTAAAACCGCCTCCTGTTTTAACCCCGCTATAGGTGGGGTAGCCAAAAAAAGCCCACCGCATCTTTTATTTATTGCGGGGCTAAAACATGTCTTCTATTTTTTCAAATCGGGTGAACCATCCCGACTTATTGGGTTGTAACGTTAAGATAACGTTGAAAAAGGTTGTAACCATCTCAAGCCTGTCTATTGTCATGTTATTGGCGGGACAAATGGCAAATGCTGCTTCTGATATTCAACAGGGCTCTTATACCCAAAAAGCAGCTTTTAGTTTTGAACAGGCATTAGCGCGAGCACAAAGCTATCAAACTCAACAAGGTGTCTGGCAGGCACAGCAGCAAATGGCTGAGGCGCAATTAAAACAAAGTCGCTTATGGGCAAATCCAAGTCTTTCTATTGAGCAAACAGGTTTGCAGAGTGACCAAGAAAAAGAACTCGCGATCGGCATCTCTCAGCCTTTAGATATTTTTGGGCAGCGTAAGGCCGCACAGCATTTAGCTAAAGTAGAAATGTCAAAGGTTGACTTGGCCGAACAACGTTATAAGGCTGAGCTTGAGTTAATAGTTAAATATTTCTGGTCACAAGTGGCCTTGCTTGAACTTGAAAAGTCTCTCATTGGAGAACAGTTAGCAGTTAGCCAAGAGAACTTGTCTGCATCGGAAAAGCGTTATCAGGCAGGGAGTATTGCTCAGGTTGATGTAGATCGGGTACGTATGTCTCACTTGGAAAACCAGCGTTTATATCAGCAGGTCGATTTGAAACTACAAGTTGCTAAACAGCAACTGGCCAACTTATGGGGCGGTGATTCAAATCAGATCCAACTATCTCAAAGTTCTAATCAGCTGTGGGTATTGGCAGCGGATGTAGAGTCTGGTCAAGATCGACAAAACAATTTGCTAGAGCGCTCTTTTCAACTAGATGCTCTTGCGCAGCAAGCCACTATTCAACAGCTGAAGGCAAAAGCAAGACCACAACCTGCGGTAACTTTGGGGGTGAATAACACTCGTTCCCCAGAGCAGCGTACGGAAAATCAAATCCGCTTAGGGGTGGAAATTCCTTTAAATCTTTTTAATCGTCAACAATACGGAATCAAGATTGCTCAGGCCAAACAAGAGCTGTCTCAACGACAACAGAGCTTTTATCGACAGCAGAATCAAGTGGATATTGAAACTCTGATGTCAGAGTTAAAAGGCTTACATATTCAGTTCAAGCAATTAAATGATCAGCAAGTTCCTCTTGCCGTTCAGGTTCAACAAAAAACATTGCAAGGTTTCCGTTTGGGTAAGTTTGCCGTTACCGATGTGCAGCAAGCCACAATGCAGTTGCAAGATGTGCGCTTACGTAAAGTCGAGCTATTAAAACAGGCTTGGCAAAATTCAATTGAAATTCAAAGTTTACGCCTTGGGCTAGAGCCAGAACAGATCATGGCGAAAGATGCCTTAATGCAACTTAATCAACGTGCTTGGCAACAAGCTCAAACTTTTTCAACTCAGGCAGGAGAATAATAATGTCGGCAAATTTAAAGAAAAATTCTCAATGGCTTTGGGTTGGAGTAATTGCTGCCATTACTGCAATATTAATTGGTTTACTCGTTTTAAATTCAAAAAATAAATCTAATTCTTCGGAACCATCGGAAGGCCACGGGCATGCTGAAGAAGAGGGTGAAGAACACCATGATGAGGGAGAAAAACCACTACTACTCACTGCTCAGCAAATGCAGGAACAAAATTTAAAAATTGAACAAGCTGAACTAGGTGAAGTTCCTCAACTTCAGACTTATCCAGCCAAACTAGTAGTCAATACTGACCGCCAAGCCCATGTTTCGCCAAGTTTTAGTGGTCGAGTCGAAGCGGTATATGTTGAACTAGGACAACAAGTTAAAAAAGGCCAGGTACTTGCAAGCTTATTAGTGCCAGATTTAGTCGATCAGCAAGCCAATTTGCAAATAGCCCAGTCTAATCTTGAGTTAGCACGTCAGGACTATGAGCGTGAACGTAGCTTATGGTCTCAAGGAATTTCCGCGAAACAAGATTATCAACGAGCTTATAACGCTTATCAGCAAGCACAAATTCAGGTTAAAGCAGCTCGCTCACGCTTAAGTGCATTCGGGGCAGGTTCTGGTTCAGCAGGGCGTTATACCTTAACAGCGCCAATTGCGGGTATCGTGAGTAATAAAGATATTGTAGTGGGTGAAAACGTACAGTTAGCAGATCAGCTTTTTATTATTAATCAGCTTGATCGGTTATGGCTGGAATTTATTTTACCAAGCAATGCAAATATCAATGTACAGCCAAATCAAGAGATTGAATTTAAATCTTTACAAACTGGGAATACATTTTCTGCTCAGGTTCAAAGTTTAACAACAGAGGCAGATGCTCAGACTGGACGCTTACAAGTGCGTGCCAAAGTTTTGGCAAATAGCAGTGAGTTGCGTCCAAACTTGATGGTTAACGTTGAGCTAAATGCAGAGTCAACACAAAAAGTGACTCGTGTAAAAGCGCAAGCAGTTCAACAAGTTGAAGGTAAAGACGTTATCTTTACACCAAAAATGGTCAAAACAGGTTTTGAGTTTGAACCTGTCACTGTACAGCTAGGCCAACGTTCTAAAGATGGTCAATGGGTTGAAGTTGTAAAAGGAATTAATCCAAACCAGCGCTATGTTGCAGACGGCAGCTTCTTATTGAAATCCGAATTGGAAAAAGGAGAGGCTGAGCATGGACATTAATAAACCTGAGCTGCCCAAGCCAGAAGGACTGTTTGACAGAGTTATTCAGTTTGCTATTCAAAATGCTATTTGGGTCATGCTTTTTGTTCTGGCGTGGATTGGTGTTGGCATTTGGAGTTATCAAAAACTCCCTATTGATGCCGTTCCAGATATTACCAATACCCAAGTCCAGATTAATACTCAAGCCAATGGGTATACCGCTTTAGAGGTCGAACAGCGGATTACCTATCCTATTGAAAATGCGATGGCAGGAATTCCAAATCTGGAACAAACTCGCTCTATTTCTCGTTATGGGCTTTCCCAAGTCACCATCATTTTTAAAGATGGGACAGATATTTATTGGGCAAGACAACTGATTAACCAGCGTTTACAAGAAGCGGACGGCCAACTACCCGAATCAGTTGATCCTATCATGTCTCCTGTTTCAACGGGCTTGGGTGAAATTTACCAATGGGTGGTAAAAGCAAAAACAGGCGCTAAGAAAGCAGATGGCACCGCCTATACAGCCATGGATTTACGTGAAATTCAGGACTGGATTGTACGTCCTCAATTGCAGCGTGTGAAAGGCGTGGCCGAAATTAACAGTATCGGTGGCTACAATAAAACCTATATTGTGTCACCTGATTTAAAACGTTTGCAGCAGCTTCAGATTTCAATCAATGAATTTCAAACTGCTCTGCAAGAAAATAATGAAAATCGCGGTGCAGGTTTTATCGAAGAAAACGGAGAGCAACTCACCGTTCGTGTGCCGGGCATGTTAAGTAGTGTTGAAGATATTCAAAACATTACTGTAAGTACCAAAAATGGTTTGCCGATCCGCGTGGCAGATGTGGCGAATGTCTCTATTGGACACGATTTAAGAACAGGGGCTGCAACTTACAACGGTGAGGAAACCGTTCTTGGCATTGCCATGATGATGATGGGAGAAAACAGCCGTACAGTTGCTCAGGCGGTTGATGCCAAAATTAAGGAAATACAATCTACCTTGCCTAAAGGAGTGGAAATTGAGACGGTTTATGACCGGACGAGCTTAGTAAATAAAGCAATTGCGACGGTGCAGAAGAACCTTGTAGAAGGCGCGATTCTGGTTATTGTGATTTTGTTTATTTTTCTAGGAAATTTTCGAGCTGCTTTAATCACAGCCTGCGTTATTCCATTATCGATGTTGTTTACTCTGACGGGAATGGCTGAGCAAAACATTAGTGCCAACCTCATGAGCTTAGGAGCGCTTGATTTCGGGATTATTGTGGATGGCGCGGTAGTTATTGTAGAAAACTGTATTCGACGTCTAGCAGAAGCACAGCATGCTCTACATCGGCCTCTTACACGGTCTGAACGATTCAAAGAAGTTTTCCTTGCAGCAAAACAGGCTCGTCGACCGCTTATTTTTGGGCAAATGATTATTTTAGTGGTCTATTTACCTATTTTTGCTTTATCTGGTGTTGAAGCCAAAATGTTCCATCCAATGGCGATGACAGTGGTGATGGCATTATTGGGTGCCATGATTCTTTCTGTGACATTTGTACCTGCGGCAGTTGCTCTTTTTGTTACGGGTGAAGTGAAAGAAAAAGAAACACGTTGGATGCAGCTTTTAAAGCAGAAATACCGAGATGTCCTCGATCAGGCTTATCAGCTTAAGATAGTAGTTGTTAGTTTTGCATTAAGTATTTTAGTGCTCACAGGTGTGTTAGCGACCCAAATGGGTAGTGAATTTGCTCCGCAGCTCAGTGAAGGTGACTTTGCCCTGCAGCAAATGCGTTCACCGAGTACTGGTCTCGAGCAATCACTGCGAATGCAGGAAAATACTGAAAAGCTCATTTTGAAAAACTTTCCAGAGGTGAAAGCTGTTTTTGCTCGAACAGGGACAGCTGAGGTTGCAACTGATGTGATGCCGCCGAATATCTCTGATGCGGTCATTTTGCTTAAACCGCATGATCAATGGCCAAACCCGAAAGAGACGCTAGCTGAGCTACGTTCACGTATGGAAGCTTTCTTGGCAACCTTACCGGGGAATAACAGTGAGTTCTCTCAACCGATTGAGCTACGCTTTAATGAGCTAATTTCAGGGATTCGTAGTGATATTGGCGTCAAGATTTTTGGCGACGATATGCAAGTACTTAATGAGCAGGCACAGGCACTCGCTCAGAAAGTGCAAAAAATTTCAGGCGCTACCGCGGTTAAGGTAGAACAAACTAGCGGTTTACCGGTGCTGAGTGTCGAAATTAATCGTCCTCTGGCTGCGCAATACGGATTATCTGCCAAAGCTATTCAAGATATTGTTGCTGCAAGTGTTGGTGGACAAAATGTTGGACAGATTTTACAAGGCGATAGACGATTTGATTTTGAAATTCGCCTAGAAGACCAGCAGCGTACCATCCAAAACTTAGCTCAACTTCCGATTCAGTTGCCAAATGGTGGACTTATCCAACTTCAAGATGTAGCTAAAGTTGAACGTACCTCAGGCCTAAATCAGGTGGGACGTGAAAATGGGAAGCGCCGTGTCATTATTACTGCGAACGTAGAAGGCCGTGACTTAGGGTCATTTGTTCAAGAGTTAAGAACAACACTCGCAAAAGAACAACTGCCAGCGGGTTATTGGTTGGAATATGGCGGTCAGTTTGAAAATTTAGCTTCAGCTGCTGCACGAATGAAAATAGTTGTTCCATTGGCGCTTGCTATGATTTTCATTCTACTCATGGCTGTATTCCATAATGTGAAAGAAAGCTTGCTGGTGTTTAGCGGTGTGCCGTTTGCTTTGTCGGGTGGTCTAATTGCCCTTTGGCTAAGAGATATCCCGCTGTCCATGTCGGCTGGTGTTGGGTTTATTGCCTTATCTGGTGTTGCTGTTTTGAATGGTTTGGTGATGCTGAGCTTTATTAAAGAGCTTAGAGAAAAATTTGATATTCAAACAGCCACGTGGAATGGGGCGATCTTACGTTTAAGACCGGTACTTATGACGGCTTGTGTTGCTTCACTTGGTTTTATTCCAATGGCTTTGGCAACAGGAACTGGTGCAGAAGTTCAGCGGCCTTTAGCAACAGTGGTTATTGGTGGCATTATTTCATCTACGATATTAACTTTGGTTTTATTACCAGTCATTTATCGATGGATGAATGAAGGCAAGATGAAAAGTGTTGAGCATTCATAATGTCATCGATTTGAGATATCTTTTTTGATTACAAAATTTAAGTCGAAAAAGTGTTTGTAAGAGTTAAAGGTAAAGGTGTCTTCATCGTTACTTTTAACTCACCATAAAGATAAATAAAAAGGAGTCCGCAAAATGGGTGGACATCATGGTCATGATCATAGTCATGCTGTAGTGACTGAAGGTAATGCTAAAAAATTAACGATAGCCTTGGCGCTTACCACGACATTCTTAATTGTTGAGGTGATTGCAGGTTTAATCACACAAAGTTTGGCATTGCTCTCTGACGCTGCACATATGTTTACAGATGCAGCTGCTTTAGCCATTGCTTTGGTTGCCATACAGATTTCTAAACGTCCTGCCGATAATAAACGTACTTTCGGTTATCAGCGCTTTGAAATTCTGGCCGCTTTATTTAATGCACTTATGCTTTTTGTGGTGGCAATTTATATTTTATATGAAGCCTATATCCGCTTTTCGCAGCCACCTGAAATTCAAAGCTTGGGAATGTTGATTGTCGCGTCCATTGGTTTGGTAATAAACCTCATCTCAATGAAAATTCTCATGTCGAGTGCCAATAACAGCTTAAATGTGAAAGGTGCTTATCTAGAAGTATTGAGTGATGCACTAGGCTCAGTTGGCGTTATTATTGGTGCAATTACTATTTACTTCACTAATTGGTACTGGATTGACACGCTTATTGCGGTACTGATTGGATTTTGGGTATTGCCAAGAACATGGGTTTTACTTAAACAAAGTATTAATATTTTGCTCGAAGGTGTACCCGAAGAAGTCGATATTGAAAAGCTACGTGCAGATTTACTTTCATTAAATGGTGTGGAGAGTATTCACCAACTCAAAGTCTGGGCAATTACGTCTAAAAATATCCATTTAACCGTGCACTTATTTGCGCCTGAAGCTGACCGTAATAAGCTCTATCAAGATGCAGTTGAAATGCTTTCTCATGAGCATGGTATTGGTGAAGTGACATTGCAAATTGAAGATGATGCTGAGATCAACTGTCAGCATATTGCTCAACATACTTCACACGAGCATAACGATAATGACAAGACACATTCACATCAGCATTAAGCTGATGTGAATATAGTTTTAAATTTCCCACTCATGATTGCAGTCACGACATTTCCAATGTTTTTGTGACTGCATAAATGCTTGCATAGACAATTTAAAATCAGGCAAATCGCGCCAGAACATAAAACCTGCGCCTACAGTAACCACAAATGCAACTACTGTTGCAATTTGAAGAGAGCTGCCTGCACCATTGCCAAAAATCCACATAAAAATACTAATAACAACCAAGAGTAAAAGTACAAAAATGGCAGGAACTAAAATCACTAAGCTTTTAGGCACAACAGGTTTAGCACTATTAACACCTTGGCTCACCGGCATAATTTTAACACTTTGACATTGAGGGCAACGATATTGCATGACAGCTCCACATTAAATTTGAATCTATTCTAACGGAAATGCAAAGAAAGAAAAAAATTTGTAGCTGATTAAAAAGTTGAGGTGAATATCCGATATAAAATACTTTTTTGAAACAAGGGTATATAAAAAAACGATGATTTATGCGTACACATAAAAATTAAAATAATACTGTAGAGCATGCTAATCTAGATAAAAACCAAGTGTGTCCAACACTGGAAATGAGTTGAAATGCTCATTAATAGGATGTGAAAGAAATATAAAAAGGAGAGGGACTTGGGTCAAGAAGATGACAATAAGTCGAAGCCTACAACGACATCAACAGTTTCAGGGAATCCTGACCCTATAAAACTGTCATTCTCACGCCGTTTGCTGCATAAAACATTACAGCATGCGCAAGACGCCGTCGGGTTTGCTAGTGATACTACACGTAATCTTGCTGAAGTTGCTGATGCAGCCCTAGATGCTTTAGATCAAGTGACATCTCATACAAAGCGTGGAGTGGTGGGTATGACTAATCTGGCAGCAGGGACTGTCAGAGATATGGTGTCTGAAACAAGTGAAACTGCAAGACAGGTTGCTTTAATCATGGCACGTACTTTTCTAGGTAAAAGTACCTTGAATTTGTATTTGCCTGAAATGCTATTAAACAGTCAAATTCGTAAACGCATAGATCGTTCGGAAATTGATGATATTAAAGTTCAATGTGGCAATGATCGGTTTCAAGTTGAAATCGATGGACACTATCACCGTTTTCTATATCGCCTAAGTTTAGATTTTCGAGTATTGGAATGCCGCATTGGACAAGAAAAGTTCTTACGCTTACGTCAAATGGATGAAAGTCTGGATGTGCAAATACGTCATGGTGGAACATTATCGAATTGGGCTGTTCGCCGTATTGGTCGAGTAGGTTTTGAAGTGATTAATATGTTGCCTATTCCATCGCTGATTAATCATTTGATTCGTGATATTCCGGGTATTCAGCGTGATGGTCATCGAATGTGGTTCATTGACCTTGAGCAAGCAGGTTTTATTGATTTCATTAATAACCGTTCATGGATGGTAGAAAAACTTTTAAATTTAACCGACTTTAGTATTCTACCGGGACTCAATATTTTAAGAGAAAGTCGTGAGCTTGTGCAGCAACTAGTAGATCAGTTCGAAATAAAAGGACTACGTGTTCAATCAGGCCGTCTAGAGGTTCAAGTTGGAATCGCAAATTAAATAAGTATGATGGGAAGCTGGTTTATGACCAGCTTTTTTATTGTCTAGATAAGAAAAAAGCCACTGTCGTTATGCAGTGGCTTTTTAGAATTTGGCGTCCCTACGGGGATTCGAACCCCGGTTACCGCCGTGAAAGGGCGATGTCCTAGGCCTCTAGACGATAGGGACTTATATGAGGCATACATCTGAAAAATATTGGCGTCCCTACGGGGATTATATTAGGTCGATTTAATAAAAGTGTCAAATAGTTTTCTGAAGAAATATTAAAAAAATCAGTTAAGCGCTTAAAAATAACTCAAATTGTAGAAAATATATACGTTTATAGATGTTTTTTATTGGAAAGGCTCAATAATTGTTTTTACCACAGCATGATGCTGTAAGTAACCGACAATTTCATGAGGTTGGTTGGCAAAAGTAAAAATCTCTTGATTAATAATGGGGGGAGTAAAATTAAAAGGTGCTTCACTTAATGGAAAAGCGGTTAAAAAGTCATCTTTAGAATAAAAGTTATACCAGTCGCCCTTTAAGCATTTAGGACGTTCAATGGGAGTGGGGAGTTTGCTTTGTATGACGCGAAAAGAAAGAGGGGATGCTAAGGTAATAAAGCGCTGTACTGAAAACTGATAAGAAGGATCTGATAATAAATGATAGGCAATCACAGAACCCAAAGAGTGGGCGACTACAATACAATCTTCATCATCATGCATTTGTTTTAAAATTCTTTGATGAACCTCATACATAAAATCAGGATTAGATAAGTACATATAAGTTTCAATCAAGAATTGCTGAATTAAACTTTCATGTAATTTTGGAAAATTATTTAAAAGAACCACCATTTCCTTAAGAACGCGATCTTTCACCATCTGTGAAGTTAAATATAAACGCTCTGATAAGCTTTGTGCTGGTTGATCGGGTGAAAGAGGGAGATGGGGTATAAAAGGAGTATGTTCCTTGGGGGTTGATGGCTGATGATGTAAATGGATGGGTAAATGAAAATTAAAAGTTTTTGGAAGTAAAGTATTAAGATCAAGTTGATTGGATAATTGATACTTCGTCATTAAATCGCCATAAAATGGCATATGTATATGTAGATCTCTTAAATTAACTCTACAGTGCAATTGTTTTAAGCCCAGTTTAAATACTTTTAGCCAGTGCTCTTTTAAACGATGTGCTGTGTAATTCTGCTGATTCATCCCATGGATAAATATAATTTTCATTGTATACAAGGAATTGTTTTTTAATATAAATTTAAATCTACAACGGTAGACTATATAAAGCCAGTCTCTAAGCAAAAAAAAAGTGTAGCTTTTTGCTACACTTTTTAAATTACAAACACTTAAGCTTTATTTCGATAGAAAATAAAGTAGCTGAGATAGCACAAGGCAGTAAAAATTAAGCAACCTATAAAGCCAGCACGCATTTCAGGATCTGCTGCCATACTTAAACATGTAATAAAGCAGAAAAGAAAACCTAAAATTGGAACGATAGGAAATAACGGTGCTGCATATTTTAAATCGCTAACCGTATGTCCAGAACGGTACCATTGTCGACGGAAATTGAACTGGCTTAAACAAATACTCATCCAGACAATAACCATAGTAAAAGCTGCAACACCTAGCAAGTTTTTAAAGATGGTTTCAGGAGCAAATTGCTCTGATAATAAGCCTGGAATTGCACCGAACATCGTTACAACTAAAGCAACAATAGGTGTCCCGCTTTTTGAAAGTGTTGCAAATACACCCGGAAGGAGTTTTTGCTCTGATAAAGACCACATCATACGTGAAGCTGCATATAGCCCCGAGTTTGCCGCTGAGAGTAGTGCGGTAATAATAACAAAACGGATGATGTCATCTGCATATGGAATACCGATGTAATTAAATACGGTAACGAAAGGACTATTACTTACGTTGTCACCACCTAAACCAGCAAGTTGGAAAGGAAGTAATGCACTAATTACAATAATGGTGCCTACAAAGAAGATAAGAAGACGCCAGATTGCAGCATTAATCGCTTTAGGGACATTCTGAGCCGGATCTTTAGTTTCGCCAGCAGCTACACCAATTAACTCTGTTCCAGAGAAAGCAAAGTTAACAATGAGCATAGTGGTGAAAATAGGAAGAAAACCGTGTGGGAACCAACCTTGGGCAGTTAAATTACTAAACAATGGAGCAGTTTGAGCGCCGTGGAAAGGAATTAAACCAAAAATTGCTAATAATCCAAGCACAATAAAAGCAATAACGGTAATGACCTTAACTAGCGCTAGCCAGAACTCTGACTCGGCAAATACTCGGGTTGAACTGATATTTAACCCGAAAATAGTTACTGCAAAAATAAGTGTCCAGATCCACATTGAGATTTGTGGAAACCATTCCTGCATGAGTAGAGCAGCGGCGGTAAACTCGGTTCCTAGCGTTGCTGTCCATGTTAGCCAGTACATCCATGAAATCATGTAACCTGTACTTGGACTAATGTACTTTCGAGCGTATGCGCCGAAAGAACCCGAAACGGGCATATGTACAGCCAGCTCGCCTAAACAGAGCATGACCATGTAAGCAATTGCACCCCCAAGAATATAGGCAATAATTGCGCCAATAGGTCCAGTTTGTGAAATGACTTCCCCTGAACCCAAAAATAAACCAGTACCGATTGCTCCACCTAGCGATAACATGACAAGGTGGCGGGTACTCATGGCTCTTTTTAAAGGTGCAGTACTGTTCTGATGCTGAGCATCTAGTTGTTTGTCAGATGGCTGCATATTACACATTGAGAGAATTTGAGAAAGACGCTATTTTAGATAAAATAGACAAATGTGCAATCAAGAAGCAGTCAAAGAATAGACAGGAAGGTGACGATAGAGTCTTTAAAAGGAATTTTTAAAATAGAAAATGGCGTCCCTACGGGGATTCGAACCCCGGTTACCGCCGTGAAAGGGCGATGTCCTAGGCCTCTAGACGATAGGGACTTGATGAGGCAAACACAAAGGAGCTTGGTGGAGCCAAGCGGGATCGAACCGCTGACCTCTACAATGCCATTGTAGCGCTCTACCAACTGAGCTATGACCCCAGTTTGTGTGAGCGCAATATTAGGGTGAATGCGCTCACACGTCAATAAAAAAATGAATTAAGCTTCGCTAGTTGCTTCATTTTTCGGCAATTTTAAACTTTCATTAAGCTTTTCCCAGTTTTTTACCTCTTTTTTACTCGGTGCACCTACAATTTCTAGCGCATGTCGTAAGCGAGCAAAGGTTAAGTCAGGGCCAAGCGTAACCATCGACTGCATAACTGGTGTTGAACTTGTTGAGCCAGCAATTGCAATAAAGAATGTTGGCATGAAGTCACGTAATTTAATGCCCATCTGATTTGCCAAATCCATTAAAGTTTGGCTAACTGTGTCGTTATTCCAAGTAAACTGACTTTCAAGACGCCAAATTGCGAATTGTAAACTTTGACGAACTTGCTCTTGAGTCAATTTTTTACTTTCAAACATTTCAGCCGTAATTTGTGGCATATGGTTAAAGTAGAAACCAGCCCAATTTACCGCTTCAGAAAGTAAATTAATACGTGGTTGAATAGCGGCAGCAATGTCTTCTAAAGTGCTGCGATCACTTTTCCATGTCAATAAACGGTCTAATAGTTGTCCTGGGGTTAACCCTTTAATCCATTGACCATTTAACCAATTGAGTTTTTCAACGTCAAAAATTGGCCCACCTAGTGATACGCGTTGAATATCAAAGTTATCCATCATGTCTTGTAATGTGAAAACTTCTCTTTCATCCGGCATTGACCAACCCATACGGCCTAAATAGTTGAGTAAGGCTTCTGGTAAAACGCCGATATCACGGTAGTAGTTAATTGAGGTCGGGTTTTTACGTTTAGATAACTTCGATTTATCCGGATTACGAAGCAATGGCATATGGCAAAGCGTTGGCATTTCCCAACCAAAGTATTGGTAAAGCAATTGATGCTTCGGTGCAGATGGAAGCCATTCTTCTCCACGCAATACATGAGTGATTTCCATTAAATGGTCATCAACAACGTTAGCTAAATGGTAGGTTGGTAAACCATCTGTTTTAAGAAGCACTTGCATATCGACTTGTGCCCAAGGAATTTCAACTTCTCCACGGAGTAAGTCGTTAAATTTACACACGCCTTCTTCAGGCACTTTCATACGGATAACATGAGGTTCACCCGCTTCAAGACGTCGAGCTACTTCTTCTTGAGACAGCTTTAAACCACGACCATCGTATTTTGGTGTTTCGCCACGAGCTTGCTGCTCGGCACGCATTTGGTCAAGTTCTTCTGCTGTAGCAAAACAATAAAAAGCATGACCTTTTTCAACAAGTTCTAACGCGTATTGCTTATAAATTCCCATGCGCTCTGATTGGCGGTAAGGAGCGTGAGGACCACCTACATCCGGACCTTCAGACCAATTTAAGCCTAACCAGCGTAGAGAGTCTAAAATCATTTTTTCAGATTCTGGCGTAGAGCGAAGCTGGTCTGTATCTTCAATTCTTAAAATGAATTCCCCGCCATGCTGTTTCGCAAAACACATATTGAATAGGGCGATGTAGGCAGTACCAACATGTGGGAAACCGGTAGGAGAAGGTGCAATACGAGTACGAACTTTCATAGTTAATGGGTCAAAATAAAAATTGGAACTATTATAACGAAAAAGCCCAGTATTCTGACGTTTTATTTAACGACAGTCTGGGCTGAAATTGAAACGATGAGGGGTCGTTTCAAATATTAAGAAGTGTGTGGCTGGAAGATTGCCTGAACAAAACGTGAAAAACGTTCATGCTGTGCTGCAAGAAAGTTTTGAGTTGGTGTAACACGGATAGTATTAAGTACTTTTAACTCATCATCTGTTGATGGAAGTACAATAGTGTTACGTTTTTGCTGATCTAAAGCTTTTTCAATAAGTGAAGACTGTTTATCTGAAAGACTTTTACTTGGTGTATCTTTCAGTACGGCTGCTGTAGATAGTTGCGATGCAAAACTAAGCACCAAACCCAAGCCTAAAGCTTTTCCATAATGAATTTTCATTTTCTATTCATCCCCTCAGTACATTTCGTCTATTTTTTGAGTTTAACCAAATGTAAAATTACGGTAACGCTACGATTCAAACATAAATTTTAATAAAAAAGTAGAACTATGTCACACTTTTTACAAAAAATACCTTTATTTTACGCTGGTACCTTTAAATGTAGCCTATGTGTATCCATTACGTCTCATTATTTAACAAATTAATGTGTAGATAAAGTGAAGACTATAAATAAACTATAAGAATAATTACAAAACTTTTCAAAAAGGAGAAGGAAAAATTAGAGTTAACTATATCTTTTAAAGTGATTAGTA
Organism: Acinetobacter sp. AKBS16; assembly: GCF_002899995.1. NCBI lineage: Bacteria > Pseudomonadati > Pseudomonadota > Gammaproteobacteria > Moraxellales > Moraxellaceae > Acinetobacter > Acinetobacter sp. AKBS16. The sequence continues at coordinate 67,190 of NZ_POYH01000052.1, forward strand.
AAACATTTATTTATATAACTATTTGATTGAAAACTAAAAAAATAAAAATATAGTAGACGTTAAAAGTAAAATTGGTTTTTATAAATGAAAAGAATAGCAATAATTGCAGTCGCTACATATATGGGGTTGGCAGTAAGTGCTGTGCAGGCGGCGACTACATTTTTAAATGTTTCTTATGACCCAACTCGAGAGTTTTATCAGGAATATAATCAGGCATTTGGAAAGTTCTGGAAACAACGTACCGGACAGGACGTGGATTTTAAACAATCCCATGGGGGCTCAGGAAAACAGGCTCGCGCTGTAGCAACTGGTCTTGAGGCAGATGTGGTGACCTTAGCCTTAGCCAATGATATTGATGAAATTGTAAAAGCAGGCTTTATCCAGCCAAACTGGCAAAAAGAATTCCCTAATAATTCTGCACCGTATACCTCTACAGTTGTGTTTTTAGTAAGAAAAGGCAATCCAAAAAATATTCGTGATTGGAATGATTTAACTAAACCTGGTGTTGAAATTATTACGCCTAATCCAAAAACGGGTGGGGCACCGCGTTGGATTTATCTTTCTGCATGGGGATATGCTTTAAAGCAGCCGGGTGGAAATGACGCTAAAGCCAAAGAGCTGGTTAAAAAACTTTATCATAACGTTAAGGTGTTAGATTCGGGAGCGCGAGGCTCGCTTACTACATTTGCTGAGCGTGGAATTGGAGATGTTCTACTTTCTTGGGAAAATGAAGCACTATTGGCAACGAAAGGTCTCGATAAAGATAAATATGAAATTGTTTACCCATCAATTTCAATTTTGGCAGAACCATCTGTTGCTATTGTTGACAAAACAGTCGACAAAGACGGTAACCGTACTTTGGCAAAAGGTTATCTCAACTTTTTATACTCACCTTTAGGTCAAGAGTTGGCTGCTAAACACTATTTCCGTCCTCGCAATCCTCAAGTTGCTGCTAAATATGCAGCACAATTCCCAAAAATTAAATTATTTACGATCAATGATGTTTTTGGCGGTTGGGCAAAAGCCCAGAAAACCCATTTTGCCAATGGAGCCATCTTTGATCAGATTTATGATGGAAAGCAGTAGATAAAATATTGGTAGAGTAGAAGTTTAAAAATTAGTTTACTTTTTTATAGTGAAGCAAGTGAGCCTGAAAAGGTGAGCTTGCTTTTTTGTTTTGCTTAAAAAATGAAAAGAAAACGGTTTTCTCTATGAAAAATTAATATTTTCCTACAAAAAGCCGTTTGGTGTTAGCCATAAACAAGGTGATAATGTGCAGTTACATTTTTACGCTATGATTTAACTCCTATGTCGCATATTTCTGTCTTACTTTTTGAGACCGTTGAAAGCTTATTGGCAGATCGCACAACTGGGGTGTATATCGATGCAACCTTTGGACGAGGTGGGCATACTCGCTTGTTATTGTCGAAACTCGATGAAAACGCCCGAGTATATGCTTTTGATAAAGACCCTCAAGCTCTGGAAGTTGCGACTGCTTTAGCACAAGAAGATCCAAGATTTACGATTATTCATGCAAGTTTTGCTGATATTAAGGAAAAAATGCAGGAAATTGGGGTGCAAAGTGTCGATGGAATTATGGCAGACTTAGGTGTGTCCTCTCCTCAACTCGACCAGGCTGAACGCGGCTTTAGCTTTATGCAAGATGGCCCGTTAGATATGCGTATGGATAACTCTAAGGGATTGACTGCTGCCGAATGGTTACTTGAGGTAGAAGAGGAAGATTTGGCAAATATCATTTATCAATATGGTGAAGAACGATATAGTCGTCGTATTGCTAGGGCAATTAAGCAGGCCGGAAAATTGGATACTACGGCGCAATTGGCTGAAATAGTAAAAACAGCCCATCCAAAATGGGAAAAGCATAAACATCCGGCGACACGTACGTTTCAGGCAATCCGTATTGCTATTAACAAAGAACTAGATGATATTGAAGTATTTTTACCGCAAGCTGTAGACTTGCTTAAACCAAAAGGGCGTTTGTCTGTGATCAGCTTCCATTCGCTTGAAGATCGGTTGATCAAACAGTTTATTCAAAAAGAATCAACTCTAGCAGAAGATTCTGGTTGGGGGATGCCCCAACAGCAGGTTGATACGAGAAGATTAAAGAAAATTTCACGGGTTCGTGCAAGTGAAGAAGAAGTAAAAGCGAATCCACGTTCACGTAGTGCATGGCTTCGGGTTGCTGAACGCTTGGAACAAAAAGGCGCGTAATGAAAAGCAGTGATGAAATCGAAACCACAGAAAATAAAGTGGTCAAAAAAGTTGTGGTATATGCAGTCATGGTGGCATTGGTTTTTATCAGTGCCATGATGGTGGTATTTCAAGTATTTGAATACCGTCATGATTATAGAGAGTTAAGCTCTTATATGCGTGAACGTGATGACCTCAATGCTGAATGGGGGCGTTTATTGATTGAGCAACAAACATTTGGTGCGACTGCTCAAATTGGTACACGTGCTGTGACACAATTACGAATGTTTTCGCCACCTGCTGCAGAAACGGTGGTAATTTCTTTACCGATGACCTCAGAGCAAAATAAGTAAGGCCTTGCTGTATGGTAGATAAGCGAACAAAGCAAACACGAAAAAAACAGCAGTCTATTTCGGAAAAACCAAGTCTTGCCTTCGATATGTGGCGGTTTTATCTGCTCTGGGCAGTAGTGCTACTGTGTTTTGTGGTATTAATTGCACGTGCATTTTATGTTCAAGTCATTAATAAAGACTTTTTGCAAAATAAGGCCAATGCCAATATTTTGCGTACTGAACGTATAGAGGCTATGCGTGGAGTGATTAGTGATCGCCACGGTGTACCTTTAGCGATTAGTAGTCCAATCATGAAAATTGTGATTGATCCGCGTGATTATTTTGAGACCAAGCATTTATATGATCAAATTACGGCTGAACTAAAACAAGATCCAAACAACCGTAAATTAAAACGCCAGTTGCCAGATAAAAATTTAAATCTTGATGAACTTGCCGACGTGGTGGGTGTTGATCGTGCTGATCTTAAAAAACAGATGAATGCGCGTCCGCGTTCCCGCTATCTGGTTTTGAAAAAAGAAGTACCTCCTCAGCAAGCTGACCTCATTATGAAAGGTAATTTCCAAGGGGTGTATGCAGAAAAAACTTATAAACGTTATTACCCGCAACCTCAGCCAAATGCCCAAATTATTGGTTTGACCAATAGTGAAGGTCAAGGGATCGAAGGCTTGGAAATGCAGTTGAATAAGCAACTGTCAGGTGTAGACGGTGAGCAAAAAATTATTCGCGATAAGCGTGGTAACCGTTTAAAAGTTTCTGAGGTAATTCGTGAGGGTGAACCAGGTGAAAATATCACTTTAAGTATCGACTCACGTTTGCAGTACATTATGTACCGTGAATTAACGGCTGCAGGTGTGGCTAACAATGCGCGTTCAGCAACGGCGATTGCAGTTGATGTTAAAACGGGTGAAATTCTGGCAATGACCAGTTGGCCATCTTATAACCCGAATGATAAGAATGGCTTATCAAATAAAGATGCTATGCGTAACCGTGGTGCGATCGATATGTTCGAGCCAGGTTCAACCATGAAACCTTTTACTATTTCTGCAGCTTTAGAAACTGGTCAATATACGCCAAATACGATTGTAAATACCTCTCCTGGCTCAATGCGTTTAGGCTGGCATACTATCCGTGATACCCATAACTACGGGGCTTTGACCGTAAGTGGTGTCATTATTAAGTCTTCAAACGTGGGTTCTGCAAAAATTGCATTATCACTTCCGAAAGAAACCTTGCCGAGCTTCTTTAATCGTGTTGGTTTTGGTAAGCGTTCTGCAGTAAGGTTCCCTGGGGAAAGTTCAGGTCTGGTTTTACCTGTTAATAAATTAAATTCTTCTCAAATCGGGACCATGGCATATGGTTATGGCTTAAACGCGACAATCCTTCAATTGGCTCAAGGTTATGCCATGCTTGCAAATCATGGTGTCAAAATGCCATTAAGCTTGCATAAACTAGATCAGCCACCTAAAGGTGAGCAAGTTTTAAATCCGAAAATTGCCGATCAAGTTTTGTTAATGCTTGAGCAAGTGACTATGCCGGGTGGTACTGCAAAACAAGCCAATATTCCTGGTTATAGGGTAGGTGGTAAAACAGGTACTGCACATAAATTGCGTGCAGATGGTAAAGGATATTCAAATAATGAGTATCGTGCCTTATTTGCGGGTGTCGCACCAATTAGTGATCCACGTTTAGCTGTTATTGTAGTGGTGGAAAATCCACAAGGTCGTTATTACGGTGGTTTGGTTGCCGCTCCAGTTTTTGCTCGTATTATGCAAGAGTCGTTGCGCTTAATGAATGTGCCGCTTGATAAGCCACTTAATACTCCAGAAAATCCTATTCGCAGGTAAGCTATGACTGTTTCTTTTCAAGAAATTCATCCAATCGAAATTGATGCTCAATGGCCTCAACAGCCATTTCACGGCTTTAGTTTAGATAGTCGTAAAGTTGAAACGGGCCAAATTTTTATTGCTTTGACAAGTTATAGCCAGCCTGAAAAAACGCGTACATTTGCTGAAGCGGCTTTAGCAAATGGAGCGTTGGCTGTCATTAGCGAAACCGAATTAGGTGTAGCAAATGAATGGGTATGCTCTGACGTGCGTCAGCGCATGGGAGAGTGGCAAAAACGTTATTTGCAACAAGCTGATGTAGTAAAACCTCTACGGATTATTGCTGTAACAGGCACAAATGGTAAAACAACAATTTCTCGTTTAATTGCTGAGTTAATTAGTTCACAACAGCAGCGCTGTGCAGTGATGGGGACAACAGGGAATGGTATTTTACCTAACTTAACGCCTTCTACGCATACTACCCTCGACGCTCTACAGTTACAAAATGCGCTACATGATTATGCTAAACAGGGAGCAACCTTTGCTTCTTTAGAAGCAAGTTCACATGGTCTTGAACAGGGGCGATTAAATGGTTGCGATATTGAAATTGCTGTTTATAGCAACTTAAGTCGTGACCATCTGGATTATCACGGCACTTTAGAAGCTTATGCAGAAGCGAAGGCGCGTTTATTTCAGTTTAATTCGTTAAAAGTCGCTGTTATTAATTTAGATGATGCGCATGCTGACTTGATGATTAAGTCTGCCCAAAATAATCCAGCACAACCTAAAATTTTGACTTACTCACTAACTCAAAATACAGCTGATTATTACATTACCGATTTAAGCTATAGCTTGGCGGGTGCAACTTTTAATTTAGTAAGTCAGCAAGGTTCATTTGCGGTAGAAAGCCCATTATTAGGTCATTTCAATGTTGAAAATTTAATTGCCGCACTCATCGCTGCTGAGCAAGCTGGTTTCGATTTACAGGCATTGGTTAATTTTGTTCCTAAACTAATTGGTGCACCAGGCCGAATGCAAGTTATTCGTGATGATGAGCGATTATTTGTAGTGGATTATGCGCATACCCCAGATGCATTGATTCAAGTGCTTAAAACATTAAAGCGTCATGTTTCGAATCAGCTTTGGGCGGTGTTTGGATGTGGTGGTGACCGTGACCGTGGTAAGCGTCCACTCATGACTCAAGCAGCCTTAGATGGCGCAAACCCTGTTATTCTGACTTCAGATAATCCAAGAACAGAAGACCCTGAACAAATTTTTGCTGATATGAAGCAAGGAATCGATTTTTCAGGGCATCGTATGCATGAAATTCATGACCGCCGTGAAGCAATTAAATTTGTTGCAGAGCAAGCTCAAGCTGGTGACATTGTAGTGATTGCCGGTAAAGGACATGAAAATTATCAAGAAATTAATGGTGTGCGTCACTGGTTTGATGATGTGGTTGAAGTGCGTTCCGCGATTGATGCCCAACATCATACGGTAGATGCTGCTTACCCTGCACAATAGGAAAAATTATGCATACTTCAACCACCAGTACCGTGCCTTTGGAACCGTGGACAGCTCAACAATTACAACAGGCAACACAGGGTTACTGGCATAAAGACCAGATCCCTCAAACTGAAATTAAACGTATTTTGACTGACTCGCGTCATGCAGAAAGTGGGGATGCCTTTTTAGCACTAAAAGGTGAACGTTTCGACGCGCATAATTTTGTCGCGCAAGTGGCTGCAAATGGTTGCCAAGTCGCTATTGTCGAGCGGCCTATAGATGCAGAAATTGCTCAGCTTGTAGTTGCCGATACCCGTTTGGCTTTAGGGCAGCTTGGTGCGTATCGTCGTGAACAAAATGCTCAATTGAAAGTAATTGCTTTAACGGGCAGTAGTGGTAAAACCACCACCAAAGAAATGCTAGGAAGTATTTTGTCTCGTTTAGCACCTACATTGATTACCCGAGGCAATTTAAATAATGATCTTGGTGTGCCGATGATGTTGCTTGAGCTTCGAAAGGAGCATCAATATGCGGTGATGGAACTTGGTGCAAATCATCAAGGTGAAATTGACTACACATCAAAACTTGTTCAACCGCATGTTGCTGGTATTTTAAATATTGGAACTGCTCATTTGGGTGAGTTCGGCGGGCGTGATGGCATTTGCCGCGCTAAATCAGAAATCTATCGTCATATTTTACCTCAGGGCGTTGCTATTGTTCCGCAACAAGATGACTTTACCGCTGAGATTCGTGAAGCAGCCAAAAGCCATCAAATCATGAGCTTTGGTGCTGGTGGTGATGCTTTGCTACAGAGATTGAATTGTTGCCACAATCTGCCAATTTCCAGTTACATACGCCTCAAGGTTCAAGTTTTGTAAGACTGCCGTTTGCGGGTGAGCACAATGTGCAAAACGCAACTGCAGCAGTAGCATTTGCTTTGGCGTTAGGTGTTAGCTTGGAAGATATCGTAAAAGGTCTAGAGCAAGCACAAGGTGCAAAAGGTCGTTTGAATTTTATTCAAAAAGTGCCTCATTTATTTATTGATGATACTTATAACGCCAATCCAACATCTATGCGTGCTGCGGCACAAGTATTACTTCAGCAAAATGGCATTAAAGTCATGGTGATGGGGGATATTGGGGAGTTAGGTGATAGCAGTTGGCAAGAACATCACGATTTAGGTCGCGATCTTGCTGAGCTTCCTTTAGACCATATTGTTGCAGTTGGGCAGTTTGCCTCAGCAGCTCTCGAAGGCGCAGGTCTTCATTCTACTAAATTGAAAGCATTTCAGACTCAAGCTGAGGCGCTTCCATTTTTAATCAATCTAATCCAAACACATCAACCCCAGTCCATGAGTTTCCTGTTTAAAGGTTCTCGCTTTACTCATATGGAAACGTTGATGGCTGATTTGATGGAGAAACTTTAAATGCTGTTATGGTTGTTTGAACAACTTGCGGGCTATCACAGTTCGTTTCAGGTTGTTCGTTATTTAACATTACGTTCTTTACTCAGTGTATTAACGTCACTGACCATTGGTTTGGTTCTCGGACCAATCATGATTCGTAAATTACAAGCGTTAAAATACGGTCAGGCAGTAAGTTCGTTTGCTCCTGAAAATCATGCTAAGAAAATGGGTACACCGACCATGGGTGGGATTTTAATTCTGCTCTCAATTGGTATTAGTACTTTATTGTGGGCTGATTTATCTAACCCTTATGTTTGGATTGTACTTGGTGTAATGGTTGTGTTCGGTGCGGTTGGCTGGGCAGATGACTGGATTAAAATTCGCTATAAAGATAATGCAGGTCTACCTGCCCGTAAGAAGTTTTTCTGGACTTCTGTCGCATCGCTGGGTGCTGGTATTGCGTTATATTTAATTGCTACCCAACAATCTAATGCAGAATACACAGCAAATATGCTGGATTTATTGATTCCTTTCTTTAAGAATCTTTCGATTCCGCTTTCTATTGTTCCTTTAGGTTTAGCATTTATTGTATTTACCTATTTAGTAATTAATGGTGCCTCTAATGCGGTTAACCTAACTGATGGATTAGATGGTTTAGCCATTATGCCAGTAGTTATGGTAGCGACGGGCTTAGGCGTATTTGCTTATTTATCTGGTGATATTCGTTTTGCCAACTATTTGCATATTCCTTATGTGAAATATACCTCTGAACTTGTGGTGATCTGTTCTGCCATGATTGGTGCGGGTTTGGCATTTCTTTGGTATAACGCACATCCGGCGCAAGTCTTTATGGGGGATGTGGGCGCTTTAGCTCTAGGTGCAATGCTTGGAACCATTGCCGTTATGGTTCGCCAAGAAATCGTATTCGCAATTATGGGCGGTGTTTTCGTTATGGAGGCGGTATCGGTATTCCTGCAAATCGGCTCATTACGAATGCGGAATAAACGCGTATTTTTGATGGCACCTTTGCACCATCACTATGAAAAACAAGGCTGGAAAGAAACCCAAGTAGTCATCCGTTTCTGGATTATTACGATTATGCTGGTTGTTTTAGGCCTAATGACCTTAAAATTGCGCTAGAACTTATTTTGGTGTCAATATAAAGCCAGTTTCTACTGGCTTTTTTTATTGGAGAGGTAAATGACAAAAGTTGCTGGTCTAGACCAATTATCTGTAATTAATCAAAAAGTAGTTGGAGAGGGCGAAGTCTTACCTCAAGTTGTACTTAAAGATGGAAGTCAGGTGCAAACAGGAACTGTCGCGACGATGCTGCATAATATTGAACTCTATAATGCGGGGCAAAGAGGGCAAATTGAAGAAGAGTTGAAGATCGCAATTCCAACTTTAATTAAAGTGGGCTTATTTGATTTGTTTGAAGTAGAGGAATGGATTAAGGGAACAAATGCAGGCCGTACATTTGTTGGAATGCACGCTAAGGCTTATTTACAACAAAAAGAACAAGAGAATAATTAAACGTGACTACGCAAAATTTAATGTGCCCTGTATGTCGTCAACGACTTGAGCTGGTAAGCAAAACATGGCGGTGTGAACAGGGCCATAGCTATGACATTGCAAAGCAAGGTTATGTGAACTTACATGTTGTACAACACAAACATAGTAAAAATCCGGGAGATACTCCTGAGTCTGTAGATGCGCGCCGTGCTTTTTTACAAGGTGGCTATTATCAACCTTTACAGCAAGCAGTAGTTCATTTGCTGAAGCAGCTTAAAGCTAAAACGGTACTTGATATTGGCTGTGGTGAGGGCTATTACACCAGTGCAATGCAACAGGTCGTTGAACAGTGTATAGGTGTAGATATTGCAAAAAATGCAGTACAACGCGCAGCAAAGTTAAATGACAAAGTGACATGGGTGGTTGGTACAGGAGCAACTTTACCGGTCATCGATCAAAGCATGGATGTGTGTACGAGTCTTTTTAGCCCGATTCCCCAAACGGAAATTCTGCGTGTTTTAAAAGATGATGGTTATTTAATTGTTGTGACCCCGGCAACCAATCATTTGTATGCGATGCGTGAGGCGTTGTTTGAACAGGTTAATCCTCACACACCACAGAAATTTGTTGAACAATTGCAAGATTTATTTGAGTTGAAAGAACAGCAAGTTATTGATGCTCCTTTAGTACTTGACCAGCAGGCTTTAAAAAATCTTATTGCTATGACTCCCTATGCTTATAAGGCATCTCCAGAACGTCGTATGCAATTAGAACAGAAAGCACACTTACAAGTGACCGCATCTTTTCAAATTTATCTTTTTCAAAAGCGTAATAAAAAAGCCATCTAACGATGGCTTTTTTATTTTTATTCAATTTGATTAATCAAGTTTTCTAATTCATCTTTTTCACGCTTCGGCGCTGCCCCTTGCGAAGGTTTCATCGCTGGAGGTGTTGTCTTGGAAGGAATCACAATTTCCTCACCCGGTAAGTCATCGAAGTCATTATTGGTGGTTTTAGGTTGTGGTGGTGCAGGACGATAGAGTGGGCGTGCTAATGGAGGGGCAGCACGATAGGTTTTCTTATCGCCTACTTCAGTTGTGACTTCTTGCTTATCGCGAGAAATAGGTGCCTGAGCATCTTTTTCTAAACGAACCCAAGCAGCTGGTGTACCTTGCAATGCTTGACCCATAAAGTTAATCCAGATTGGTAGTGCAGCAATACCACCATACTCACGGCGACCAAGTGTAGTCGGCTGGTCAAAACCAACCCATGTTACAGTTACTAACTTGCCATTAAAACCTGCAAACCATGCATCTTTTGCATCGTTAGTCGTTCCTGTTTTACCTCCTAAATCACTACGGCCGATCTTGAGTGCAGCACGACCTGTACCATGCTCAATTACGTCACGTAAGATATTTGCCATGTCATAAGCAGAGCTTGATTTTAAAATGCGCTGAGCTTGACGATATTGACTGTTATTTTTGTCCGTCTGTTTAAGATTGAGTTGTTTGGTTGTCTTTTCTTTCTGCTCTAGCTCTTTATTTGTGACTTCAACAACTTGATCGTCTGGAGTAGTTACCTGTGCATCGTCAGTTGTCTCAGGAGCATTAATACATGGAATACATGCATATTCTGGCTTGGCTTCGTAAATGACTTTACCGTATGCATCTTCAATACGCTGAATAAAATGCGGTTGAACGCGGTAACCACCGTTTGCAAATGTTGCATAACCAGTTGCCATTTGAATTGGTAATACTTGAGGCGTACCTAAAGCAATGGTGTAGTTACGTGGAATTTGATCCTCTTGTAAACCAAAATCCATGAATAATTGGCGAGTACGTTCAATTCCTACAGTTTGTAAGAGTCTTACTGAAACCGTATTACGAGACAAATACAAAGCACGACGTAATGGGATCATGCCTAGGTAGCGACCATCAGAGTTTTTCGGTGTCCACTTGCCAATCGTAATAGGGCTATCATTCACCATGCTATAAGGTGTCATGCCACGTTCTAATGCTAAAGCATAGAGGAATGGTTTGATGGTAGAACCTGGCTGACGCCAGCCTTGTAAAGCACGGTTAAATTTTGATTGATAGAAATTATAACCACCTACAATTGCTTCAATTGAGCCATCGTTTGGGTTAATTGCAATGAGCTGACCTTGAACTTTTGGTACTTGAACTAGTGACCACGCAGTTTTAGCTTCATTTGGGCGTAAACGAACAATATCTTTAACTTTAACAATTTGAGATGCACGAGAAGGTGCTGCACCTACGCTATTTGCATTGCGATAGGGACGGGCCCATGACATGCCGGACCATTGCACGGTTACTGTTGAGCCATCTTGCATTAATGCTTCAAAAGAGCTGCTATTTACCTTGGTGACTTGCGCCGGATAAGTGTTGGCATATGCTCTAAATTCGCTTAATGGCTTATCATGTGCTTCTGCACCACGCCAGCCATGACGACGGTCATAAGCTTCAAGACCGTCCTGCACAGCTTTTTCCGCAATCGCTTGGCGTTTCGCATTAATTGTTGTGTAGACTTTATAACCAGAATCAATTGCTTGTTCACCAAAATGTTTTACAAGCTCTGAGCGGACCATTTCACCTGCGTAAGGGTGAATATTATTTAGGTCACGGTTGGGCATATTCAAATTGATTGGCTCTGCAACGGCCTTTTGATATTCCGCTTGAGAGATATAACCAAGTTGAAGCATTCGGCCTAAAATCCAGTTGCGACGTTCAAGTGCACGCTCAGGGTTAACAACTGGATTATATTTAGATGGTGCTTTAGGCAAGCCGGCAATCATGGCCATTTGGGCAATGCTGAGCTCATTAATGCTTTTGTTGTAGTAAATCTTTGCAGCCGCTGCGATACCGTAAGCATTTTTACCTAAGAAAATCTTATTTACATAGAGGCTTAAGATGTCTTCTTTAGATAAGTTTTGCTCAATTTTTCGAGCCAAAAAGATTTCTGTTAGTTTGCGTTTTAATGTTCTTTCTGGACTTAAATAATAGTTCTTTGCGACTTGCATCGTGATGGTTGAACCACCAGTTTGTACATCAGAACCCGTAACACTTTCACTCAAAGCACGGCCTAAACCTTTAAAACTAATGCCGCTATGTTCAAAGAAAGAAGAATCTTCTGCTGCTAGAAATGCATGAATAAAATTAGGAGGAATTTGTTTGTATTCAACCGGAATAGAAAGTTTGCCACCGTATTCAGCAATGAGTTGATTGTCGGCTGTATAGACTTGCAATGGTTTTAAAAGCGGTGCTTTTTTTAGTGAACTCATTTCCGGAAGCGTTGGGGCAATATAGAGATACATGCCATAGAATCCCATCGGAAGTGAGACTAAGATAATAATAATGATCAAAAAAATTGGACGCACGAAGCCCAAACTGGATAGCTTTTTCATGATAAGTAAGCTTTAATAAGATCGAATACAAACTAATTGTGGTCAGTATAGCCTTTAGACATGCGGATTGTTAGATGAGATATTGTATCCGTGTAAAAATAAAGACCGAGATTATTGGTTTGTAATTTTTTTTTGGGGATAAAAAAATAATAGGACAATAGTGTGCTCAGGTTATATCGTAAACCTAATAAGGGGTTAATGGGTGTCGATATTAGTTCGACTTCTGTTAAGTTGTTAGAGCTCTCTGTCAAGAACGGTAAATATTGGGTAGAAAGCTATGCTTTGATGCCTTTACCCGAAAACAGTGTAGTTGAAAAAAATATCTTAAATCCAGAAGCAGTTGCAGAGGCTTTGGAACGGGCGATGAATTTAGCAAATCCCCAAACCACTCATGCTGCAATTGCTGTTCCGACATCGACGGTTATTCATAAAACTATCGAAATGGATGCAGATATGAGCGATGACGAACGCGAAGTTCAGATTCGTGTAGATGCGGAGCAGTATATACCGTTCCCTTTAGATGAGGTGAGCCTTGATTTTGAGGTTTTGCCGGATCGTCTTGCGAATCCAAATCGTGTAAATGTGCTCTTGGTCGCCACAAGAACAGAAAACGTTGAAACACGCGTTGAAGTGCTTGAATTGGCAGATTTAAATCCTAAATTGGCTGATGTCGAAAGTTACGCGGTTGAGCGCGCTTTTAGCGTGTTTGCTGATAGCTTACCGATGGGTGCAAATACCATAGGGATTTTAGATATCGGTCATACCATGACGACATTATCTGTCATGCAAAATGGCAAGATTATTTATACACGAGAGCAGGTTTTCGGCGGAAAACAACTTACGCTTGAAATTCAAAGTCGTTATGGTTTGTCTTTAGAAGAAGCAAGCCGAGCAAAAAAAGATCGCTCTTTACCAGATGATTATGAAATTGAAGTGCTAGACCCATTTCTAGATGCGGTAGTTCAGCAGGCGGCCCGTTCACTACAATTTTTCTTTTCTTCATCCCAATTTAACGAAATAGACCATATTTTGCTCGCTGGTGGAAATGCGAATATTCCAGGCCTTGCTAAGCTTTTGCAGCAAAAATTGGGCTACCGTGTCACGATTGCCAACCCGTTTTTACAAATGGGCTTTTCTCCTCAAGTCGATGTTCAAAAAATTGAAAATGATGCTTCATCTTTAATGGTGGCATGTGGCTTGGCTTTAAGGAGTTTTGATTAATGGCAACAATTAATTTACTGCCTTGGCGCGAAGAGCTGAGGGAGCAACGAAAAAAACAATTCATAACGTTATGTTTTGGGGTGGTTGTTTTGGGGATTACAACCGTATTTGGGGGATGGTTTTATTTTGACCATAAATTAGATGATCAAGAGCAAGCGAATCAGCTCATTATGAGCACAAATCAGAACCTTGATCAGCAATTAAAAACATTAAACGGCTTACAGGAACAGCGTGATGCCATTATTGAACGCATGAAGTTGATCCAAGGTTTGCAGAGTCAACGTCCAGTAGTGGTAAGACTTGTTGATGAGTTAGTTCGAGTCACACCACCAGCTATGTATTTAACGAAATTTAGCCGAACCGGAGATAAGTTTACGATTGAAGGTAAAGCTGAGAGTCCAAATACAGTAGCCGAACTACTCCGTAATCTTGAAGCATCTCCTTGGTATCGTAATGCTTTTATGAACTCTTTCTTGGCTAATGAAGAGAAAAAAGATAAGGCTGCAAGTTCTCTTCTTCCTAGGGTGGAAGACCACTATGGTAGTTTTGTTGTGACTGTCGATTTGGGGGAAATGGGCGTGGCCACAACGGATGATTCTGCTAAGCCATCTACAGGTGAAAGTGTGGGGGCTGCTAAATGAGTCAAGACGAACTTCAAGAATTGTCATTAGAACAATTATCTGCAAAGAAAAAGAAATTTAATCTCGATAAATTCCTTCAGCAATTTAATACGCTGGATATGAACAACTACGGTAGTTGGCCAATATCTGTAAAAATTACGTGTTGGATTTTTATTTTCTTTGCTGTGTTAGCTTTGGGGTATTTCATTGTTATTCAACCGAAATTACAAGCTATTGATAATGCTCAAGCTCAGGAAAGCAATTTATTAAACGAATTTCGTGAAAAAGACTCGAAATTACGTAACCTGCAACAGTATCAGGTACAGCTTCAAGAAATGCAGGCAAATTTCAACCAGCAACTAGAGCAGTTACCAAAAGAAACTGAGATTCCGAGTTTAGTTGAAGATATCAACTTAACAGGAGTGAACTCTGGATTGAAATTTAAAAATATTCGCTTGGAAGATGAAGTAAAGCAGGAAATTTTTATTGAGCAACCAATTGCCATAGAAGCGACCGGGGACTATCACGCATTTGGAGCTTTTGTAAGTAGTATCGCTGCTTTGCCTCGTATTGTAACCATGCACGATTTTACTGTTGACGTATCGCCAGCTAAAGATAACAAGTCTGATATTCCTGTGCTGAACTATTCCATTAAAGCAAAAACATACCGATACGTAGGGGCAACAGATACATCGGAGCAAACAGGCAAAGCTCCAGCAGCATCTGCTTCAACGAACACTACTGTTCAGCCGAAATAGGAGAGTTATGATGAAAATTAAGCAAATTACTCTTTATGTTTTGGCGTGTGCTGTGCTTGTCGGTTGTGATTCAAGAATTGATGCAGTAAATCAGGAAATGGCCAATATTCGTAATCAGCCGCCACTCCCTATTGAACCAGCACCGATTTTTACTCCTGTACCGCAATTTAATTACGCTGCTCATCAATTAAAAAGCCCATTTATGCCAAGTTCTCTAGCTGCCGAGCTCAAGATTATGGCGGGGAAACGGGTTTATCCGAATTTCTCACGTGCGCCGCAACCACTCGAAAGTTATGCTCTTGAAGCTTTAAATATGAAAGGGAGCATGCGAAATAATCGAGGGCAGATATTGGCCTTGATCCAGACACCGGATCAGCAGATTGAACGGGTACAAGTGGGTAACTATATGGGTATGAATCAGGGCCGTATTACCCATATTAGTCCAACCCAGATTGATCTGGTTGAAATCGTACCTGATGGTCGAGAAGGCTATGTCGAAAGACCAAGAACCTTGGTCTTGATTGGGCCTGCACCCTAAAATTTAGGGAATAACAACGAAAAAATATTTTTAAAGATTATTTAATTGGGGATGGTCAGACAATGAATCACGTATTCCGTCAGTTTTCTATGGGGGCTGTAGCTATTGCGATTATGCAGGCTGCATCTGCACAGGTCAGCATGACCAACATTGTACCAATGCAAATTGCAGGTCAGGGCACAGAAATTAGAGTCATGTTTAATGGCTTGCCACCACAACCACAAGCTTACCAACTTGAAAATCCTTCACGTTTAATCCTTGATTTTGATAAGGCACAGCAAGGTTTAAAACAGTCTAAAATTAGTGTTGCAACTAATGAGGCAAGTTCTGTAGATGTTACTTCAGATGACCAGCGCTCACGTTTAACTGTAAACCTAAAAGATGCTGGAGCATTTACAACACGAGTCGAAGGCAATACTTTCATTTTAAAAATTAATTCTGCTCAAACAAGTAATAAGCCGCTACCTGTGGTCTCAGCACAACCACAGGGAGTTTCAAATATTGGCTTTCAGCGTGGTAGTCAGGGAGAAGGCCTGGTTGTTGTAGATCTTTTAGGAAATAATACGCCTGTAGATGTTCAGCAGCAGGGTAGTAAAGTCGTTATAAGAACAATAGGTACAAAAATCCCGACACATTTAGCACGTCGCTTAAATGTAAATGATTTTGCAACCCCCGTTTCAAGTATCGATGCTTATAATGATAAAGGGGTTGGTGTAATAACTATCCAGTCCTCTGGTAGCTATGAATATATGGCCTATCAGGCGGAGAATAAGCTCACGATCAGTTTGAAACGTCCCCAAGATAAAAATGTTACCTCTTTATATAAAACGCCAAATTATTCAGGAAATAAACTTTCATTAGACTTCCAAGATATTGAAGTACGCCGTGTGTTGCAATTACTTGCTGATTTTACAGGCATCAATATGGTAGCTGCCGATAGTGTACAAGGTAATATCACACTACGTTTAAAAGATGTACCTTGGGATCAGGCTCTTGATATTATTTTAAAAACTAAAAATCTTGATAAACGCCGTAATGGCAATGTGATTTGGATTGCTCCAGTTGCAGAATTGATTAAAGCGGAAGAAGAAGAAGCGAAAGCTGTTGCACAAAGTGTCAAACTTGCACCCTTACAGACTGAGTATATTCAACTGAAGTATGCTAAAGCTGGCGATATTATGGGTCTCATTACACAAGGCTCAAATAATAGTAATGGCTTACAACATACTTCTGGTGGAGGGACCTCAACTTCAACCAATTTAAATACTGGAGTTGATAGTCTAGGCAATAATGTGGGTAGTTTGCTTAGCCCGCGTGGCACTATTACTCAAGATGACCGAACTAATACTCTTATTATTAACGATACTGCTCAGTCAATTGATCAAATTCGTAAAATGATTGACTTGCTTGATGTGCAAGTTAAACAGGTTATGGTTGAAGCACGTATTGTGAGAGCCTCTACGTCATTTACCAAAGAACTTGGTGTGAAGTGGGGCATTCTGTCGCAAGGTATTACCAATAACAACAATTTGCTGGTTGGCGGTAGTGAAACAACTTTATGGAATTTACGTGAGCCGAAGAAAGATGAAACTACAGGTGGGTATAAATATACGATTGAGCGCCCAGATAACTTAAACGTGGATTTAGGGGTTTCTAATCCTGCAGGAAGTATTGCTTTTGGCTTGATTAGTATGTCTGACTTTATGTTAGATCTTGAATTGTCTGCTTTACAAGCGGATGGTTATGGTGAGGTTATTTCTACCCCTAAAGTCATGACTGCCGATAAACAAACAGCAAAAGTTGCAACTGGTCAACAAGTTCCATATCAATCTACAACTAACTCTGCAGCAGGTTCAACTGCTACAACATCTTTTAAAGATGCTTTGCTGAGTTTAAATGTGACACCAAGTATTACACCTGATGGTAAGATTCAAATGAAGTTGGATATTTCTAAGGATTCTGTAGCGGGTGCGGCTCCAAATGGAGAGTTGATTTTAAATAAAAATAATATCAACACCAATGTATTGGTAGATAATGGCGAAACTGTCATTTTGGGTGGTGTTTTTGAGCAAACGACTATGAATTCACAAACCAAAGTTCCTTTCTTTGGTGATATTCCTGTCGTTGGGCGTTTATTTAGAAAAGATGTAAAGTCTGATGATAAACAAGAGTTGCTGATTTTCGTTACACCACGAATTGTTAATGACACTTTAGCGAGAAATCATTAATATATTTTTTAATGAAAGCAATTGAAATAGGTGGCGCCTTGCCAAGCAAAGCGTTTGAAACCCTACCAAATATTTATTTGGTAGGGCCCATGGGGGCAGGAAAAACAACCGTTGGACGTCATTTAGCAGAACTATTAGGGCGTGAATTTTTAGATAGTGATCATGAAATTGAGCGCAAGACAGGGGCCACTATTCCCTGGATTTTTGAAAAAGAAGGAGAAGTCGGCTTTCGTACGCGTGAAACTGTCGTTTTAAATGAGCTTACTTCACGTAAGGCATTAGTGCTTGCCACAGGTGGCGGTGCTATTACTCAGGCGCCTAATCGGGAGTTTTTAAAGCAACGTGGAATCGTTGTTTATCTATATACTCCTGTCGAATTACAACTACAAAGAACCTATCGCGATAAAAATAGACCTTTATTACAAGTTGAAAATCCTGAACAAAAATTGCGGGATTTATTAAAGATCAGAGATCCTCTGTATCGTGAAGTTGCACACTATACGATTGAAACGAATCAAGGCGCTGCACGTGATCTTGCCCAAAAGATTTTGCAACTTATTCTATCGAACAAGTTAAAATAGACGAACTGACTAGTGGTTTTATAAATTCATGCAAACTTTACATGTTGAATTAGGCGAACGCCGTTATCCTATTTTCATTGGTAGCCAACTTGACCCGAAACAATTACTAGAGCCTTATATTCATGGTCAACAGGTCATGATTGTGAGTAATGTTACGGTTGCGCCTTTATATTTAAGCCACTATCAGGAAGCTTTGGAAAGTCTAGGTAAAACGGTTGCGACCTGTATTTTACCTGATGGCGAAAAGTATAAAGATATTCAGCATTTAAACTTAATTTTTGATGCATTGCTTGAAGCTGGTTTTAACCGTGATTGTACGGTTTTAGCTTTAGGTGGTGGTGTCATTGGTGATATGGCTGGTTTTGCTTCTGCTTGTTTCCAACGTGGCGTTTACTTTGTACAGGTTCCTACGACCTTACTTTCACAAGTAGATTCAAGTGTTGGTGGAAAAACAGGAATTAATCATCCGCTTGGCAAGAATATGTTAGGTGCTTTTCAGCAACCACAAGTTGTTTTAGCTGACATGGCACAATTGAATACATTGCCAGAACGTGAGCTTTCGGCCGGTTTAGCCGAAGTAATTAAATATGCACTTTTAGGTGATGAAGATTTCCTGGTTTGGCTTGAAGAAAATATGGATGGCCTGGTTGCAAGAGATGCTGACCTTTTAGCAGAGGCTGTTTATCGTTCATGTGCTCACAAAGCCCGCATTGTTGCCAATGATGAGAAAGAGCAAGGTGAACGTGCTTTACTTAACTTAGGTCATACTTTTGGTCATGCGATTGAGTCGTATCTAGGTTATGGAACTTGGTTGCATGGTGAAGCTGTAGCAACTGGAATGGTTATGGCGGCAGATTTATCACAACGTTTGGGTTGGATCTCAAATGAAGATGTGGCACGTACAAAAAAAATCATTCAACGTGCAAATTTGCCGATATCATGTCCACAAATTCCATTGGATGATTTCCTTGGATATATGGCTCATGACAAAAAAGTTCTTAATGGGCAATTACGTTTGGTGTTGTTAAAACAACTCGGACAAGCTGTAATTACTAAGGACTTTGATGTTGAACTTATGAAACAAGCTATTTTGGCGAATCAACACGGATAACAAATAAGGTAAAGCATGACTGTATCACGTACACTTTGGCAGAATGTTCAACAATATATCTGGTTGGTTGGTGGTATTGTCTGCTTATTCCTTGCTTTTATTTTTTGGGTCATAACTGATAATAAAAAACTGGTTGAGGTTGAAAAGTCAGCTGATTCCGATGCACCCGTACAAATTCAGCCAGAGAAAGTTGCAACCACTCCTAACTTAGGTGCTTTAGCTGACGAGGTTCGTCCACTGGATTTAACAACGCGAACTGTGGCGTCAGGTGAACATGAGCCTGAGTTTCGTGGTACAAAATTTATTAATGAAAATAAAAAACAATGGACGCTTGAGTTATTCAGAGCTTCTGATGAAGACATCATTAAAAACTTTTTAAAAAGTCGTACTGATCGTAATAAGTTTATTTATTTCCGCTTAAGCGGAGAACAACAAGCAGAACAGTATGTGTTGGCTTACGGAACATTCAAACGTTCAGAAGATGCGGTTCAGCAATTAACACAGATTAATTTGCAGTTACCTGATTCAGTTAAACCTCAGCCACAGCAGTTCTCAAGTTATGCCCCACTGGTAAATGATTTGGGGGCAGATGAGATGAAAGGTGGCAATAATCAGTTATATGAAGTTAGATTGCGTCCAGCGGCTTTGCCTAGAATTGATGAATCTTTATTAATGTCAGCTCCAGCGAGTAGTACCCTAAACACTCAGCCAAAACCTACTAGTACTAACTCGGCTACAAAAACTACTATTGTGCGTCGTGATGTGGCAGGAAATGTGGTTGATGTACAACAATCGAATTCTAATATTGATCAGCCAAATAAACCTGCGCAGACACGGGTTAATGAGAATCAACCCAAAAATGCTACAAATGAGGGCACAAGAGGGAACTAAATCACCTTAAGTTGTGCTCCAAAATAGGGCAAATATAAGGTGTATTAATATTTTTTTGACCAGATGTGGTGCATATTTAGTCATTTTTTAACATGATAACGTGAATAAAATAATTATATTTATAATAAATATAAAGATTTAGGTTTATTTTTCTACTTTGGCACACTTTTTGCTTTATTGTTGTGCTTATTAATGTGCTGCAAACTATTTTAGCCTCTAAAAAGTGAATTCTATGCAGAGTCGTGGGGTCGAACTGCTTTAAAAGAGTGCGAAATAAGTCAAAACATTTTTCTAGCAAAAACCAGTGTACGTAAAAATGGAACAGCGTATATTGGCTTATCCGCCCAAAATTTTTTTTTGCGAAACATTGAGCTAACTATCGTCCATAGGCACTATCGCAAAAAGAAGTTGTTTGTTTGACGCTCGAAAGAGCCTTATTGAAAGAAGGGTACGCTATGCACATGCCATCGCCTAATACTGTAGCTCCCGCTCAAGGTTTATATCAGCCTGATGAGTTTAAGGATAACTGTGGTTTTGGACTGATTGCCCATATGAAGGGTGAATCAAGTCATCATCTAGTAGAAACCGCGATTCACAGTTTAAGTTGCATGACGCACCGTGGTGGTATTGCCGCAGATGGCAAGACGGGAGATGGTTGCGGCTTATTATTGGCGATGCCAAAGCAATTTTTCCGTGATGAAGCAAAAAAACTGAGTGATATTACACTGAGTGAAATTTTTGCTGTGGGTACGGTATTTTTAAATATTGATCCAGCATTAGCACAGCACTCTAAAAATATTTTAACGAAAGAAATTGAGTCAGAAGGTTTACGTGTACTTGCTTGGCGTATCGTTCCAACAAACAACGATGCATTGGGTGAAATCGCGCTTCAATCTTTACCTGCTTTTGAGCAAGTCATTGTGAACTGTCCAATGGGCGTAACTGAGGTTGAATTTAACCGTAAGTTATTCTTGGCGCGTCGCCGTGCGGAACAACAACTCCAAAATGATCCGCTATTTTACGTGACTACGCTTTGCTCGACAGTTATTAGCTATAAAGGCCTAATGATGCCTGCGGCGATTGCCGAGTTTTATACAGACTTGGCAGATGAGCGTTTAAAATCACATATCGTGGTATTCCACCAACGTTTCTCTACAAATACATTACCGCGTTGGCCATTAGCTCAGCCATTCCGTTATCTTGCACATAATGGTGAAATCAACACAATTACAGCAAACCGTAACTGGGCATTAGCGCGTACTCCTAAATTTGAAAACCCATTATTACCAGGTCTTACTGAGCTTAACCCGATTGTAAACCGTACAGGATCGGACTCTTCAAGTTTAGATAATATGCTTGAGATTCTGGTGGGCGGTGGTATGGATTTATTCCGTGCTTTACGTATGCTCGTGCCACCAGCTTGGCAGAACGTTGAAACTTTAGATGCAGACTTGCGTGCATTCTATGAGTTCAACTCTAAACATATGGAAGCTTGGGATGGTCCGGCAGGCCTCGTTATTCAAGATGGTCGTCATGCGATTTGTATGCTTGACCGTAATGGTTTACGTCCAGCGCGTTGGGTTATTACCAAAAATGATTACATTACCTTGGCATCTGAAATTGGTGTTTGGGGTTATGAGCCAGAAGATGTGGTATCAAAAGGTCGTGTAGGTCCTGGTCAAATCTTGGTTGTAGATACCCTTACAGGTAAAGTGCTTGATACTAAAGATGTTAGCAATCACTTGAAAAACATGCGTCCGTACCGTGAGTGGTTACGTGACCATGCAATTCGCTTAAATGCAAACCCGGAACTTGAAGAACAACTTGTTGATAAAGGTTTAACTGGCGATGCATTAAAAGCGGCTCAAAAAATGTTTATGGTGACATTTGAAGAGCGCGATCAGTTGTTACGTCCAATCGCTGAGAGCGGCCAGGAAGCTGTGGGTTCTATGGGTGACGATACACCAATGGCTGTATTGTCTCGTCAAGTACGTCATGTGACCGATTACTTCCGTCAACAGTTTGCACAGGTGACAAACCCACCAATTGACCCATTACGCGAGTCAATTGTTATGTCACTTGAAACCTGTTTGGGTCGTGAGCAGAACGTATTCGAACAAGGTCCTGAGCATGCTGATCGTATCATCATCTCTAGCCCGGTTTTATCAAATTCAAAAATGCAGCAAATTCGTAGCATTGAACGTGCGGGTTATGAGGCGGTTGATATTGATCTGAACTATGCTGAAACCGAAGGTTTACAAGCTGCGATTACTCGTATTTGTGAAGAATCTGCACAAGCGGTTCGTGATGGTAAGACCTTAATTGTTTTAACTGATAAAAACATTCGTCAAGGTTATTTACCTGCAAATGCTGCGCTTGCAACAGGTGCGGTACACCATCACCTCATAAAAACTGGTTTGCGTACTGATGCAAACATTATGGTTGAAACCGGTTTTGCACGTGATCCACATCAATTTGCGGTGTTACTCGGTTTTGGTGCTACTGCCATTTATCCATACCTTGCATATGATGTAATCAATGATTTGATTGCTAAAGGTGAGCTTTTAGGTGATCCAATCCATGCACAGGCAAACTTCCGTAAAGGTATCGAGAAAGGCTTATTAAAAGTTCTTTCAAAGATGGGTATCTCGACAGTAGCTTCTTACCGTGGTGGTCAGTTATTTGAAGCAGTTGGTTTATCTTCTGAAGTTGTAGATCAATGTTTCTTAGGTGTTCCTAGTCGTATCCAAGGTGCAACATTTGTTGATCTTGAAAATGACCAGAAAAAGTTAGCGGCCACAGCTTGGTCTAACCGTAAACCAATTGATCAAGGTGGTTTGCTGAAATTCGTATTTGGTAAAGAATACCACGCATTTAACCCAGACGTGATTAACTCGCTACATAAGGCAGTTCGTTCTGGCAAATACGAAGACTTTAAAGAATATGCCGAGTTAGTGAATAACCGTCCGATCGCGACTATTCGTGACTTGTTTAAGTTAAAAACAACCAATCCAATTCCGGTTGAGCAAGTTGAATCGGTTGAAGCTATCTTGCCTCGTTTCGACTCGGCAGGGATGTCTTTAGGTGCACTTTCTCCAGAAGCCCATGAAGCAATTGCAATTGCCATGAATACCATTGGTGGTCGTTCAAATTCTGGTGAGGGTGGTGAAGATCCTGCGCGTTACGGCACAATTCGTAACTCGAAAATCAAGCAAATTGCATCTGGACGTTTTGGTGTAACACCTGCTTACTTAACTTCTGCTGAAGTCTTGCAAATTAAAGTTGCTCAAGGTGCAAAACCGGGTGAAGGTGGCCAGTTGCCAGGTGGTAAAGTGAATGGCTTGATTGCACGTTTACGTTACTCTGTTCCGGGTGTGACACTTATTTCACCTCCACCGCATCATGACATTTACTCAATTGAAGATTTGTCGCAACTGATTTTTGACTTGAAACAAGTTAACCCGAAAGCCATGGTATCTGTGAAGTTAGTATCTGAGCCGGGTGTAGGTACGATTGCTGCAGGTGTTGCTAAAGCATATGCAGACTTTATTACCATTTCAGGTTATGACGGTGGTACTGCTGCGTCTCCGCTTTCATCAATTCACCATGCAGGTTCGCCATGGGAGCTTGGCTTGAGTGAAGCGCATCAGGCACTTCGTGTAAATGACTTGCGTGGCAAAGTACGTGTACAAACTGACGGTGGTTTAAAGACTGGTCTTGATGTTATTAAGGCAGCTATTTTAGGTGCTGAAAGTTTCGGTTTTGGTTCTACACCAATGATCGCATTAGGTTGTAAATACCTACGTATTTGCCACTTAAACAACTGTGCGACTGGTGTTGCAACTCAACAAGATCATTTACGTCAAGAGCACTATATTGGCGAACCACAAATGCTCATTAATTTCTTCCACTTTATTGCAGAAGAAACTCGTGAATGGTTGGCGGCTCTTGGTGTAGCTTCACTTAAAGACTTGATTGGTCGTGTAGATTTACTTGAAGTCTTACCGGGTGAAACAGAGAAACATGCTCATCTTGATTTAAGTGCATTGTTAACTTCTCATCCTGCTGCTGAAGGTAAAGCGCAGTATTGTGAAGTAGAAGGTAATGCACCGTTTGACAAGGGCGTATTGGCTGAAAGAATGGTTGAAGAAATGCTTCCTGCAATTGAGTCAAGCGCTGGTGGTCAATTCAACTTTAATGTCGTGAACTGTGACCGTTCAATTGGTGCACGTGTATCGGGTGAGATTGCTCGTCGCTATGGCAACTTGGGTATGGAAGCACATCCGGTTGTAATGAACCTAACAGGTACTGCTGGTCAGTCACTTGGTGTTTGGAATGCTGGTGGTTTGCACATCCGTCTTGAAGGTGATGCAAATGACTATGTAGGTAAAGGTATGGCTGGTGGTCGTATTTCGATCTTCCCACCAAAAGGTTCACCTTTCCAGACACAAAATACAGCAATTATTGGTAATACTTGTTTGTATGGTGCAACTGGCGGTAAGTTATTTGCTGCAGGTACAGCAGGTGAGCGTTTCGCGGTTCGTAACTCTGGTGCGTTTGCTGTTATTGAAGGTGCAGGTGACCACTGCTGTGAATATATGACTGGTGGTGTTGTGACTGTGCTTGGAAAAGTGGGTCATAACTTCGGTGCAGGTATGACAGGCGGTTTTGCTTACGTGCTTGACCTCGATAATGACTTTGTAGATTACTACAACCACGAGTTAATTGACTTAACCCGTATTTCAACAGAATCTATGGAAGATCATAAAGAATTCTTATTGCGTATTATTGACGAGCACATCAAGGAAACAGGTAGTGCTTGGGCTTACAAAATCCGCAATGAGTTTGACTTCTACAGCCGTAAATTCTGGCTTGTAAAACCAAAAGCTGCTAACTTGCAATCGCTTTTGAAAACTACACAAGCTGACCCACAATAATTCCACGACTGCAAAGACATAGGCAGGTGCGGGCAAACAAGGAAATCCGCGCCTACCCACGGAGAGAGACATGGCAGAACGCCTAAATAATGACTTTCAATTTCTGGATGTACCACGTCAAGATCCAGAGAAAAAAGATATTACTGTCCGCAAAGCAGAGTTTGTGGAAATTTATAAACCTTTTACTTCGGAAACTGTAACCAATCAGACGCACCGTTGTTTAGGTTGTGGTAACCCATATTGCGAATGGAAATGTCCTGTACATAACTACATTCCAAACTGGCTAAAACTCATTGCTGAAGGCCAAATTTTTCAGGCTGCTGAGCTTTGCCATCAAACAAATACTTTACCTGAGGTATGTGGTCGTGTATGTCCACAGGACCGTTTGTGTGAAGGTGCTTGTACCTTAAATGATGGCTTTGGTGCAGTAACAATTGGTAATGCTGAAAAATATATCAATGACACGGCTTTTGCTTTGGGTTGGCGCCCAGATATGTCACATGTGAAGTGGACAGGTAAAAAAGTTGCAATCATTGGTGCAGGTCCAGCAGGCCTAGGCTGTGCCGACATTTTAGCTCGTGGCGGCGTTAAACCAGTGGTATTTGACAAGCGTCCTGAAATTGGTGGCTTACTAACATTTGGTATTCCAGAATTCAAAATGGAAAAAGATGTGATGAAGCGCCGCCGTGAAATTTTCACTGGCATGGGCATTGAATTCCGCTTAAATACTGAAATTGGTAAAGACGTCACGATTGATGAATTACTTGCTGAATATGATGCAGTATTCATGGGGATGGGAACTTATACCTACATGAAAGGTGGTTTCCCTGGTGAAGATCTTGACGGTGTTTATGATGCGCTTGATTTCTTAATCTCTAACGTGAACCGTTGTCAGGGATGGGAAAAGGACCCAAGTGAATACATTAGCATGGATGGTAAGAAAGTTATTGTTCTTGGTGGTGGTGATACCGCAATGGACTGTAACCGTACTTCATTACGTCAAGGTGCCCACGATGTAACTTGTGCATACCGCCGTGATGAATAATATGCCGGGTTCTGCACGTGAAGTAAAAAATGCGTATGAAGAAGGTGTAAAGTTCTTATTTAACCGTCAACCAATCGAGATTGTTGGTGAAAATGGTAAGGTAACAGGCGTAAAAGTGGTAACGACACAAATGGGTGAACCAGATAGTCGTGGCCGCCGTAGTCCTGAGCCAATTCCGGGTTCTGAAGAAGTTTTACCTGCTGATGCAGTTTTGCTAGCGTTCGGTTTCCGTCCAAGCCCTGCTGACTGGTTTGGTAGTGTGAATATTAATCTTGATGGTTCTGGTCGTGTTGTTGCACCTGAACAGCAGGAATTTAAATTCCAGACTTCAAACCCAAAAATCTTTGCTGGTGGTGATATGGTACGTGGTTCAGACCTTGTAGTTACAGCAATCTGGGAAGGTCGCCAAGCTGCTGAAGGTATTTTAGATTACCTTGGTGTTTAATCTAAAAAAATCATTATTAAAGTTTTTGATAAAGCCTGCGATATGCAGGCTTTATTTTTTTACCATTAGTCAGTTTGATGCTTTTGGCAAATACAATAAGCTTTTTTGCCCTGTTTAGCCCCTTAGTCGCAAGAGATACTCAAAGCTTCCTTCTTCAATACAATAGGTGTTGAATATGAATATCGCAGGTATGACGGCAGAAAAATCATATTTAAATCGTCGAAAAGCGTTGGGTATTACAGTGCGTCGCCTTGAGTTTAATCCTCAAGCTATCAAACGCTATTATTTTGCAAATTCGCCTTTAATGTCCCATTTTTTAACTGCACTCTCTTCAACATTTCCAGTAGGAGAACAGTTTTTTGTAAATAGCGTGCGTAATGTACGTGACAAAGTTTCCGACCCTCAATTACAGGCTCAGATTGCGGCATTTATTGGGCAAGAAGCAATGCATTCGAAAGCACATGGAGAGT
Source organism: Acinetobacter sp. AKBS16 (assembly GCF_002899995.1). Lineage (NCBI taxonomy): Bacteria > Pseudomonadati > Pseudomonadota > Gammaproteobacteria > Moraxellales > Moraxellaceae > Acinetobacter > Acinetobacter sp. AKBS16. The sequence goes on from NZ_POYH01000052.1 coordinate 94,266, forward strand.
TCAATGAGGCTTGGCGTCGTGATGACTATAATCTGGATCGCTTTCAGAGCTGGTTGAATGAGCGTGACAAGTATTTAAGAACAATTTCTCCTAAGCTGCAGCTAGCACTGACATGTGCATTTGAGCATTTTACGGCTTTGCTGGGAGGATATATTTTACAGCATCCAGAACTTCTAAAAACTTTGGATCAAGATGCGCTAAAGCTTTGGGTTTGGCATGCTATAGAAGAAATTGAGCATCGTTCAGTTGCATTCGATGTCTATCAACAGGTATATGGCGATGACCGTATTCGTCGTTTACTCATGCGGAGTGTCACTACAGGGTTTGCAAGTCTTGCTTTTTATGGCACTACACGGCTATTTTGGCAAGATAAATGGAAGAGCTTACCTAAAATCGGAGGTAACTTATTTGGGCTATATTTGCTTGCTAAAATGCTTATACAGCTAACTCCTGAATATTTTGCTTATTACAAAAAAGACTTCCACCCGAATCAAAAAGATTATGGCCATATGGTCGATTATTGGAAAAGCTATTTGGCCGATGAATATCAAATGACGAGTTTCCAAGAGGAAAAAAATCCAAGACCAAGCTAATAAAAAATCGGATTTAAAAATCCGGTTTTTTTAAATCTATAAAATAAAAGCAACACAATAATGCCAAAATCGTCATACAATCGGGAAAAGTGGTTAAAAATATAAAGAAAAACTTGAGGATAATGTGACGATGAAAACGTTTAAACAACTTGCTATCGCGACAACACTTGCCAGTACCCTATTATTTTCAGGCTGTGGCTATAATACCTTACAGGTTAAAGATGAAGCTGTAACAGCGGCTTGGTCTGAAGTACAAAACCAATATCAACGTCGTGCCGATCTAGTTCCAAATCTGGTAAATGTTGTAAAAGGTTATGCTAAACATGAAGAACAGGTTTTAACAGAAGTCACTCAAGCACGTGCCAATGTTGCAGGCTTGAAGGTTGATAAAGAAGTATTAGAAGACCCAGCATTACTTGAAAAATATCAACAGGCACAAAGCCAGTTAACTGGGGCATTATCTCGACTTATTGCCGTTTCAGAAAACTACCCGGATTTAAAAGCCAATACCCAATTCCAAGAATTGCAAGTTCAGCTTGAGGGAACAGAAAACCGAATTGCTGTTGCCCGTAATCGTTATATTACAACTGTTCAGGACTATAACGCTTATGTTCGTCAGTTCCCACAAGCAGTAACAGCGAAAGTGATTGGCATGCATCCTAAAGCCAATTTCTCTGCAGAAGCATCTGCTCAACAGGCTCCAAAAGTTTCTTTTGATTAATTTAAATCAAAGGAGTGCCGCATGAGAAATACTATATTGCTTCAGTCTAAGCAAATTAGGGTATTCGTTATTACCTTAATTATTCTCTGCTGTGGTGTTCTGTTTCAGAATGCGGCTTGGAGTGAGAATAATATTGCCACTGCTACCGATGAAACGGATACGGTAGTGGCAGGCAAAATTATTCAACAGCAGCAAGCTCAAGCATCTAAGCCTCAAATAAATTCTCAGGCAGCTTCGAGTGTCACACCTCAAACGCAAGTTGCAAATGATATGGCTGATGGTGAATCAATTCGCGGTTTACCAACATTAAATCAACCTGTCATTGATCAAGCTAACGTTTTGAGTGAAACCGAAAAACAACAGCTTAGCCAGAAAATCTTAAATCTGTACCAACAAGGTAAAGCACAAATAGGCATTGTGATTGTACCGACTACAGGTCAAGAAGATATTTTTGATTATGCTTTGCGAGTAGGTGAAAAATGGCAACTCGGTTCGAGTAAACGAGATAATGGCTTACTTATTGCAGTTGCAATTAATGACCATAGAATACAGATTCTAACTGGATACGGTTTAGAAGGAGTATTACCTGATATTGTTGCAAGTCGAATTATTCGAAATCAAATTACCCCTTATTTTAAACAAGCCCAATATGCTCAAGGACTAAATGCAGGACTTGATGAAATTGGAAGAATTTTAAATTTAGATCCGGAAGTTGCTCAGCAAGCTGCTCAAGATTTAAAAGAACGCCAACATCAAGCTGCCGAAGAACAACAAGCCAAACAAACTACGCTCACAATGGCTTTATTTATTCTTGTTGCTGGGGTTGTGGGATCATTTATTGTTGGTCGACCACTTAGCGCGTCAACAGCTGGCGTTGCGGCAGCGGTAGCTGGTTTTGTAAATGGTGCTGGCGTAGTAATGAGTTTACTACTGGGTTTTGGCATTTTCTTTTTACTCATAACTTCAATTGCCCAACTGATTTTACAGGCTATTCTGAGTGGAGCTGGTGGCGGCGGACGCGGAGGAGGTTTTGGCGGTGGTGGCGGAGGCTATGG